>NZ_JARAMO010000085.1:0-50230 GCF_028807275.1 Mameliella sp. AT18 | reverse complement strand
TCTTTGGTTTGAAAAATACCTCGGGGGAGGCGCCGGAGGCGACGGGGGCAGAGCCCCCATCGCGCGGGTTCGGGCCCGCGCCGCCGGCTCAGCTGTAGTGATCGACCGGCGTACCTGCGATGGCGGCCATGTTCAGCAGGCCCCGCGCGGTGATCGAGGGTGTCACGATATGGGCGCGGTTGCCCATGCCCATCAGGATCGGCCCGACCTCCAGCCCGCCGCCCTTCATCTTGAGGATGTTGCGCGTGGCCGAGGCGGCATCCGCATGGCCGAAGATCAGCACGTTGGCCGCGCCCTGCATCCGGTTGCCGGGGAAGAGGCGCGCGCGCAGCTCGGGGTCGAGCGCGGCGTCCACGTTCATCTCGCCCTCGTAGCAGAAGTCGCAGCCGCGATCGTCGAGGATCTCGAGCGCCGCGCGCAGCCGCTGGCCCGAGCCTTCGGCCTGGTTGCCGAACTGCGATTGCGAGCAGAGGGCGATGTTGGGCTCGATCCCGAAGCGCCGGACGTGCCGTGCCGCGCCGATGGCGGTCTGGGCCAGTTCCTCCGGCGTGGGCAGCAACCGCACGTGGGTGTCGGCGATGAAGAGTGGCCCGTCTTCGAGGATCATCAGCGACAGCGCGCCATGCGGGTGCAGCTTGGCCGAGCCGAGGATCTGGCGGACATAGTTCAGGTGCCAGCGGTATTCGCCGAAGGTGCCGCAGATCATGCTGTCGGCCTCGTCGCGCTGCACCATGATGGCGCCGATGGCGGTGGTGTTGGTGCGCATGATCGCGCGGGCGAGGTCCGGCGTGACGCCGCGCCGCGCCATGATCTGGTGGTAGGTTTCCCAGTAGTCGCGGTAGCGCGGGTCGTTCTCCGGGTTCACGATGTTGAAATCGCGGTCCGGGCGGATTTCGAGGCCCATGCGCTCACATCGGGTCTCGATCACCTCGGGGCGGCCGATCAGGATCGGGGTTTCGGTGGTTTCCTCGAGGATCGCCTGGGCGGCGCGCAGGACCCGTTCGTCTTCGCCCTCGGCAAAGACGATGCGGCGGCTGGCGGTGGCGGCGGCCTGGAAGACCGGGCGCATCAGCAGGGCGGACTTGTAGACGCTTGCGTCAAGGCGCTGCTTGTAGGCCTCGATGTCCTCGAGCGGGCGCATGGCGACGCCGCTTTCCATCGCCGCGCGGGCCACTGCGGTCGAGACGACGCCGGAGAGGCGCGGATCGAAGGGCTTGGGGATCAGGTAGTCGGCGCCGAAGGTCAGCTGCTCGCCCCGGTAGGCGGCGGCGGCCTCTGCCGACGTCGTGGCACGGGCCAGCGCCGCGATGCCCTCGACACAGGCGACCTGCATGGCGTCGTTGATCTCTGTTGCGCCGACGTCCAGCGCACCGCGGAAGATGAAGGGGAAACAGAGGACGTTGTTGACCTGGTTGGGGAAGTCGCTGCGCCCGGTGGCGATGATCGCATCCGGGGCCGCCTCGCGGGCGAGGTCTGGCATGATCTCGGGCGTGGGGTTGGCCAGAGCAAAGATGATCGGGCGCCGCGACATGCGCCTGACCAGTTCGGGTTTCAGGACGCCGGGACCGGAGAGACCCAGGAAGAGGTCGGCGCCGTCGATCACCTCGTCCAGCGTGCGCTTGTCGGAGGCCTGGGCAAAGGCGGCCTTTTGCGGGTTCATGTCCTCTGCCCGGCCTTCGTAGACCAGCCCGTGAATGTCGCAAAGCCAGACGTTCTCGCGCTTGACGCCCAGTTTCAGCAGCATGTTGAGGCAGGCGATGCCCGCCGCGCCGCCGCCGGTGCTGACGACCTTGATGTCGCCCCAGGCCTTGCCCGCGACGTGTAGCGCGTTGGTGGCCGCGGCGCCAACGACGATGGCGGTGCCGTGCTGGTCATCGTGGAAAACGGGGATGTTCATCCGCTCGCGGCAGAGTTTTTCGACGATGAAACAGTCGGGCGCCTTGATGTCCTCGAGGTTGATTGCGCCGAAGGTGGGCTCCAGCGCGCAGACGATCTCGGCCAGCTTCTCGGGGTCGGGTTCGTTCACCTCGATGTCGAAACAGTCGATGTCGGCGAATTTCTTGAACAGGACGGCCTTGCCTTCCATCACCGGCTTCGACGCCAGCGCGCCGATATTGCCCAGCCCCAGGACGGCGGTGCCGTTCGAGACCACGGCCACCAGGTTGCCACGGGTGGTGTAGCGGGCGGCGGCGGCCTCGTCGGCCTTGATCTCCAAGCAGGCCTCGGCGACGCCGGGGGAATAGGCTCGGGAGAGGTCGCGGCCATTGGCCAGCGGCTTGGTCGCGCGGACCTCGAGTTTCCCGGGCTTTGGGTTCTCGTGGTAGAACAGGGCCGCCTGGCGCAAGGTTTCGTTGCTGGATTCGGTCATGGGCAGGCCTTTCGGACAGGGGTAGTTCAACGGTAAACAATCGTGAACGCCGGGTGAAGACTCCTCTTTGGCGGTACAGTTTTCGGCTAATTTTGTAAATCGCGAGAGAGGACCGGTGCCGGGAATGGCGGATATTCCGACCAGGGCGACCCGGCGTTCACGCTTGCAATCGCGGCGCGCCAGTTTCACGATGAAGGCCCGAAGTCCCGGAGGTTTCATGTCCCTTGCCGATGCGGCCCGCGCCGTGCGCGAAAACGCCTATACGCCCTATTCCAATTTCAAGGTGGGGGCCGCGCTGCGCACGCCCTCGGGGGCGGTCTATGTCGGATGCAACGTCGAGAACGTCGCCTACCCCGAAGGCACCTGCGCCGAGGCGGGGGCAATCGCGGCGATGGTGGCGGCGGGCGAGACCGAGATCGCCGAAGCCTATGTCATCGCCGACAGCGCGCACCCGGTGCCCCCCTGCGGTGGCTGCCGGCAGAAACTGTTCGAGTTTGCCAAGGGGCACACGCCCGTGACGCTGGCCACGCTGGACGGGGTCGAAGAAAAGGTGACCGTGGCCGATCTGCTGCCCGGTGCCTTTGCCAACAGCCACATGGACCGCGCGTGATGGACGCAAGGCGGGTCATTACCGAGTTGCGGCGGGGCGAGGACCCGTCGCCGCGCGACCTGGCCTGGTTCGCGCAAGGGCTGGCAGATGGCACGGTCAGCGCGGCCCAGGGCGGGGCCTTCGCCATGGGTGTCTGCCTGCGCGGCCTGTCCGAGGCCGGGCGCGTGGCGCTGACGCTGGCGATGCGGGATTCGGGCCATGTGCTGGACTGGGACCTGGACGCGCCGGTGGTGGACAAGCATTCGACCGGCGGTGTGGGCGATTGCGTGTCGCTGGTGCTGGCGCCCGCGCTGGCCGCCTGCGGGGTCTATGTGCCGATGATTTCCGGCCGGGGGCTGGGCCATACCGGCGGCACGCTGGACAAGCTGGAAGCGATCCCCGGCTATTCGGTCGGCGTGGACGAGGCCATGTTGCGGCACGTGGTGGGTGATGTCGGCTGTGCCATCGTCAGCGCCTCTGCCGACATCGCGCCCGCGGACAAGCGGCTGTACGCGATCCGCGACGTGACGGCGACGGTCGAGAGCCTCGACCTGATCACCGCCTCTATCCTGTCCAAGAAACTGGCCGCCGGGCTGCAGTCGCTGGTGCTGGACGTCAAGACCGGCTCCGGCGCCTTCATGAAGTCCCCCGACGAGGCGCGCGCGCTGGCCGAGGCATTGGTGAGCACCGCCAATGCCGCCGGGTGCCCCACGACCGCGCTTATCACCGACATGTCGCAACCGCTGGCCCCCGCGCTGGGCAACGCGCTGGAGGTCGATGTTTCGATGGCGGTGCTGACGGGCGAGGCGACGGGGCCGCTTTTGGACCTCAGCATTGCGCTGGGGGCTGAGCTGCTGACCACTGCCGGGATCGAGGGAGGCGAGGCCAAGCTGCGCAAGGCCATCACCAGTGGCGCGGCGGCGGAACGGTTTGGCCGCATGGTCTATGCCCTTGGCGGGCCGCTGTCCTTTGTCGAGGACTGGCGGCGGTTTCTGCCCGAGGCGACGGTGATCCTGGAGGTGCCCGCCCCCGCCGATGGCGTGGTGACAGAGATGGACGGCGAGGCGCTGGGCCTCGCCGTGGTCGACCTGGGCGGCGGGCGCCGGGTCGAGACGGACATGGTGGACCCGGCGGTGGGCCTGTCGGACATGGTGCGCCTGGGGGACAGGGTCCGCCGGGGGCAGCCGCTGTGCCGCGTGCACGCGGCGCGCGAGGGACAGGCGGCGGCAGCGGCGCAGGCGGTTCTGGAGGCGATCACGCTGGGCGAGACCGCGCCCGCCGCGACGCCTCTGGTTCTGGAACGGGTGAGCTGATGCGGGCCTTTCTGGTGGTCATGGATTCGGTCGGCATCGGCGGTGCGCCGGATGCGGCCAGCTATTTCAACGACGGCGTGCCCGATACCGGCGCCGATACGTTGGGCCATATCTTTGACGCCTGCGCGCGGGGCGCGGCAGAGGAAGGGCGCAGCGGGCCGCTGCACCTGCCCACCCTGGCCGGGCTTGGCCTGTACCAGGCCGCCGACCTGGCCTCTGGTGGCGCCCGCGCCGGGGATCAACCCGTGACCGGCCTATGGGGGGCGGCCACGGAAGTCTCGAAGGGCAAGGACACGCCCTCTGGCCACTGGGAATTGGCCGGCCTGCCGGTGCCCTGGGACTGGCATTATTTCCCCGACAGGGTGCCCGCCTTTCCGAAAGATCTGACCGACGAGGTCTGCCGCCTTGCCGGCACCGATGGTGTGCTGGCCAATTGCCACGGCTCCGGCACCGTCATGCTGGACCAGTTCGGCGAAGAGCACATCCGCACCGGCAAACCGATCTGCTACACCTCCGCCGACAGCGTTTTCCAGATCGCCGCGCATGAGGAGCACTTTGGCCTCGACCGGCTGCTGACGCTCTGTGCCGATCTGGCGCCGACCCTGCACGCGATGAAGGTGGGCCGGGTGATCGCGCGGCCCTTTGTCGGTGAACCCGGCAGTTTCACCCGCACCGGCAACCGGCATGACTATGCGATCAAGCCGCCGCAACCGATCCTGACCAACTGGGTGCAGGAGGCGGGCCGCCGGGTCTACGCGGTGGGCAAGATCGGTGACATCTTTTCCATGAGCGGCATCGACGAGGTCCGCAAGGGCGATGATGCCAGCCTGATGCGGCACCTGTCGGACCTGGTGGACGAGGCCGAGGAGGGCTCGCTCACCTTTGCCAATTTCGTCGAGTTCGACAGTCTGTACGGCCACCGCCGCAATGTCTCGGGCTATGCGCGGCACCTGGAATGGTTCGACGCGGAACTGGCCCGCCTGCTGCGGCGCCTGCGCGAGGGCGATCTGATGCTGATCACCGCCGACCACGGCAACGACCCGACATGGACCGGCACGGATCACACCCGCGAACGGGTGCCGGTGCTGATCGCCGGTCGGGGCGACGGCGGCATCGGGCAGGTTGGGTTTGCGGATGTGGCGGCCAGTATCGCCGCGCATCTGGATGTGCCGGCCCAAGGGCCGGGAAGGAGTTTCCTGTGAAAGACGAAGACGAGCGCCGCCCGATCACGGACGAGGAACAGCTGGACCGTATCGCGCGCCTGCCCAAGGTCGAACTGCACCTGCATTTCGAGGGCGGTGCGCCGCCCGCCTTCATCCGTGGGCTGGCCAAGCAGAAGAAGGTCGACATCGCGCGGATCTTCAATGAGGACGGGTCGTACGCCTACCGCGATTTCTGGCATTTCCTCGAGGTCTACGAGGCGGCGACCTCTGTCCTGAAAACCCCCGAGGATTTCGCCCGCCTCTGCACCGCCGTGCTGGAGGAAAGCGCGAAGAACGGCGTGGTCTATTCGGAAACCTTTCTCAGCCCGGATTTCTGCGGTGGCGGCGATCTCGGCGCCTGGCGCGAATACCTGCAGGCGATCCGCGAGGCGGCAGAGGCGGCGGAACGCGACATGGGCGTGACCCTGCGCGGCGTGGTCACCTGCATCCGCCATTTCGGCCCGGAAAAGGCCAAGCGCGCGGCGCTGTGTGCGGCGGAAACCGCCGGCGACTGGCTGGTGGGCTTTGGCATGGCGGGGGACGAGAAACAGGGCAAGCAACGCGACTTTGCCTACAGTTTCGACATGGCGCGCGAAGCGGGGCTGCGGCTGACCAGCCACGCGGGCGAATGGAACGGTCCGCAGGAAGTGCGCGAGGCGGTCGAGGACCTGCGGGTCGAGCGTATCGGCCACGGCGTGCGCGCCGCACCCGACCTGGCCGTGGTCGACATGCTGGCCGAGCGCGGGATCACGCTGGAGGTCTGTCCGGGGTCCAATGTCTTCCTTGGGGTCTATCCCGCGCTCAGGGCACATCCCATCGACATGCTGCGCAAACGGGGCGTGAAAGTCACCGTTTCGACCGATGATCCGCCATTCTTCCATACCAGCATGCGGCAAGAGTACCTTGGCCTTGCGCGCGCCTTTGGTTGGGACGAAGAGATATTCGCAGAGATCAACCGCACCGCCCTTGATGCCGCATTCTGCGACGCGGCCACGAAAGAGGCGGTCCTGAAGAAACTGGAGCAGGCATGAGCGAGACCCTTACGATCGTCAAACACCCGCTGGTTCAGCACAAGCTGACCCTGATGCGCGAAAAGGACACCTCGACCGCCAGCTTCCGGCGGCTGTTGCGGGAAATCAGCCTGCTTCTGGCCTATGAGATCACGCGTGATCTGCCCCTGTCGGAGCGACGCATCGAGACGCCCCTGTGCGAGATGGACGCGCCGGTGATCGAGGGCAAGAAACTGGCGCTGATCTCGATCCTGCGGGCGGGCAATGGCCTGCTGGACGGCATTCTGGAACTGGTCCCGGCGGCGCGGGTCGGCTTTGTCGGGCTCTACCGCGACGAGGAGACGCTGCAGCCGGTCCAATATTACAACAAGCTGCCAACGCAGATGAACTCTCGCCTCGCGATCGTGGTGGACCCGATGCTGGCCACCGGCAATTCCTCGGCCGCTGCCGTCGACCTGGTGAAACAGGGAGGCGCCACTGACATCCGCTTTCTCTGCCTGCTGGCGGCGCCCGAGGGCGTGCAGCGCATGGCAGAGGCGCATCCGGACGTGCCGGTCGTCACCGCCGCGCTGGACGAGCGGCTGAACGAAAAAGGCTATATCGTGCCGGGTCTCGGTGACGCGGGCGACCGGATGTTCGGCACCAAATAAAGGCGCAGGCGGCAGGGCGGGCGCAACTCTTGGAACAGGCGCCCCGCCAGCCATGAAAGACACCGGGAAAACCTCCCGTTTTCGGCAGACCCTTCTGTGGACAACTCGGGCAGCCTAAGGTTTTCAAGGCTTTACAGGTCATGTTTTGACGCGGTACTCTGTTGGGTATCATCTGTGGGGACAGACATGACCTTGAAAACGCTCTCTATTTTTGCGCTTGCCGTTTCCGGATTCGGAATTTTCTCTCTGCCAGCGGCGGCGCAAACCTCCGCCCGGGACGTCCCGGCCAACTTTCCGCCGGCCTCTTACACGGGGCGCCAGTTCGTCGATAACCGGGGCTGTGTCTATGTGCGCGCCGGCTATGACGGGGCGGTGACCTGGGTGCCGCGCGTCTCGCGCCAGCGTGAGCAGATCTGCGGCCAGACACCGACCTTCGGATCGCAAAAGGTGGCCGCGCCTGCCGCGCCGGCGCCCACCACGACCAAGCCGGTCCAGATCACGGCGACACCGCCTGCCGCTGCCCCGGCCCCGGTGCGCACGACGACCACGGCCCCCGCCGCCAAGCCGCGCGCCACCGTCCGCGCCGCCAAGCCGATGGCGGCACAACAGCCGCGCGTCGTCCGCCGCGTGCCCAAAGCCGCCGCACCGGTTGCAAAGGCCCCCGCGCCCCAGGCCGCACCGGGCGAATATGCATGCGTCAACGGCGAGACCTTCCGCGTCGTGAACGGGATGAAGCTGCGCGCCAGCTGCGGCCCGCAGACGGCGCCCCATGCCACCATCATCCGCCGTGGCGAGGCGCCCGCGCCGGGCAAGAACGTCTACTACAACAAGAACAGCTGGGACGGCAGCAGCCTGAGCCTGCCGCCGGAAACGCGCATCGTGCCCAGACATGTCCTCGAGGAGCAGGACACCCAGGTCGCGCATGTCCCGACGGGCTATCGCCCCGCCTGGAGTGATGACCGGCTGAACCCCTACCGCGCCTGGCAGACCGTCAAGGGCCATCAGGACACTCAGAAGGTCTGGACCAACACCGTTCCGCGCAAGCTGGTCGTCCAGGCCCGCCGCCACGAGGTCGAGCCGCCGGTCATCGCTGGCCGGGCCAAGTCGCCGCTGCCGCTGACCGCCATCGTCGCCTCCAGCGGCAAGGCGCCCAAGTCGACTGGGGAACCGGAGGTCAAGGTGGGCCGCTGGATCGAGGTCGGGGCCTTTACCACGTCGGACAAGGCCCGGTATGCGGCGCATCGGCTGCAATCCTCGGGTCTCAGCGTGCGCATGGCGAATGTCAGCCGCAACGGGCAGGACCTGTCGTTGCTGCGGGTTGGGCCTTATGCCTCTTTCGATGAGCTGAAGATGGCGCTGCGCCGGGTCCACGGCACCGGGTATACCCAGGCCTACATCCGCTGAACGCGATCCATCGCGATCCTTCGACGCCCGCGTGCCCTCGGCAGGCGGGCGTTTTCCTTTGGGTCGCCTTGTCAGGCTCTCAGGCGCCGCAGATTCCCTGCAGGCGCACCCAGTCCGCATCGCTGAGCACCTGCCGGCTGCCGTCGCCGGCGCGGGGGTCCGCCTCGATCAGCGCAAGCGTCCGCTCTCCGGTGATGTCCAGCGCATAGGCAAAGGGCGTGCTGCGGATCTCGGCGCGGTCAAAGGCGGCGATCAGGGGATCGACCGGCGGCAAGGCAGGCGTTTCGGCCATGAGGTGTTCTGCATAGGACGACAGCGCGCCATCGGGCAGGGCGCCCGTCGTCAAGAGCCGCAGGCTGGCCACCAGTCCCGCGTGATCCAGCAGCGCGGCCAGCGGATCGGTTTCCGAGGCCCGCACGGCCTCGGCCAGCACAAAGCCCGCCGCGACGTCGGGGTCCTCGAAATCCTCGACGACCCCGTGGTTCAGCAGGACGATCCCGCCGGGCAGATGCGCGCTGACCCGCGCGCCGCCGGGCAGGATCACGATCCGCCCGCGGGTGAGCAGGCGGTTGGCCAGCCGGTCCAGCGGTTGCTGCGCGTCCCGCGTGGCGCAGGGTTTGCCCGCGACCCTCTCGATATGCTGCAAGAGGTTGTTGCCGATCTCGACCCGCTTGACCGGCGGCACCACGGTCACCGCGTAGCGTTCCAGCGCATCCGGCACCCAGAAGATGGCCGCCGCCGCGATCGCGGCGAGGGTGCCGCCCGTCAGCAGGAACCGCAGCTTGCCGGGGCGCGGACGGCGCCGGTCGATGGCACGCAGCAGCCGGTCGATCCCGTTGATCATCTCGCTCTCGGAGCCGTCCAGTTCCAGCGTTTCCTCGGGCGCGTTGTCGGGATGGTAGATGGCCGGAATATCCTTGCCGTTGGCCCGGTTGACCGCCCCCAGGGACCAATGCGCCAGCGCGGTGCCGTTGATGTCCGAAAGCGTCAGGGTCGCCTCGCCCAGGGACACGATCACCTCGCGTCGCTGCTCGTCCGGCGACGGACGCCAGAGGCCGGTCGCTTCGAGACGGGAAAACTGTTTCAGGGCGGTCATCGGGGCCTGCTCTGCCTCGCGTTTTCGCGACGCTAGCACGGGGCGCGGGGCTGGGCAATCTGGCCTGCGCAGCAGGCGGGACGATCAGCTGATGATGGAGACGCTGTTGGTGCTGAAGGCCCGGTCCCGCACCGGGATCAACTGCTGGTACTCGTCGCTGTCGAACAGGGCATGGACCGCCGCGATGTCGGGGTGTTCGCCCACCACCATAACGCCCACCGGGACTGCTGCGATAGCTTGCCGCCCACCTTTTCCAGCAGCGGCAAGGCGGTTGCGAGGTAGGTCTGTTAGGCGTCCATCTGCTCTGGGACGGGCGTCAGGCAGGCAATGACGTCAACACTCGTCCATCCGCCAAGGGGCGGCAAAGGCAGTCTTATCCGAGGACACGACATGCCCTGGCCGATGGGAAGATAATATTTCGCTACAGCATTTGAGGGTGTGACAAAGATGATGCCAGGTCACCCCAACGATTTGGCCGCCTCGCGCAGGGCGAATTTCTGGATCTTGCCGGTCGAGGTCTTGGGCAGCTCCTGGAAGACCACGGCCTTGGGCGTCTTGAACCCTGCCAGCCGCTCGCGGGCATAGGCGACCAGGTCGGCCTCGGTGACCTCGTGCCCGTCTTTCAGCTCGACGAAGGCGCAGGGCACCTCGCCCCATTTTTCGTCCGGCTTGGCGACCACGGCGCACAGCAGCACCGCGTCATGGCCCATCAGGACGCCCTCGACCTCGACGGACGAGATGTTCTCGCCGCCCGAGATGATGATGTCCTTGGCCCGGTCGGCGATCTGCAAGTAGTTATCCGGGTGCATCACGGCGATGTCGCCAGAATGGAAATAGCCGCCGGCAAAGCTTTCCGACGTTGCCTTGGGGTTCTTGTAATAGCCCTTCATCACGCCGTTGCCGCGGAACTTGATCTCACCCTTGGTTTCGCCGTCCCGTGTGACGTCCGTCCCGGCCTCGTCATGGACGGTGATGTCCTCCATGAAGGGCATGGCGACCCCCTGCCGGGCCTTTATGGCGGCGCGTTCGTCGCCCCTTGTCGGCTCCCACTCGGCTTTCCAGGTGCATTCCGTGGCCGGACCGTAGGTTTCGGTCAGCCCGTAGACCTGCGTCACGTTGAACCCCATCGGCTCGATCTTGGCCAGGGTGGCGGGGGCGGGCGGGGCGCCGGCGGTAAAGACCTCGACCACATGGTCGAAGTCGCGCCGCTCGGACTCGGGTGCGTTGATGAGCGTGTTCAGGACGATCGGCGCACCGCCGAAATGGGTCGCGCCCTCGTCCGCGATGGCGTCATAGATCGCCTTGGCGCGGATCTCGCGGCAGCAGACGATGGTGCCGCCCAGCGCGGGCATCATCCAAGTGTGGCACCAGCCGTTGCAATGGAAAAGCGGCACGATGGTCAGGTAAACCGGGTGCAGCACCATGCGCCAGGACAGGATCTGCCCCATCGCGTTCAGGTAGGCGCCGCGGTGGTGATAGACCACGCCCTTGGGCCGCCCGGTGGTGCCCGAGGTATAGTTGAGCGCGATGCTCTCCCATTCGTCCTCCGGCATAATCCAGTCGAACTCGGGGTCGCCGGTTTCAAGGAAGGCCTCGTAGTCGGTGTAATGGCCGTGGCCGTGCACGCCCGCGTGGTCGTCGGCGACCTCGACGATCATGGGCGGTTCACCTTCCATGATCTCGGTCGCCTCGGCCAGGATGGGGAGGAACTGGGGATCACACAGCACGACCTTGGCGCCGCCGTGGTCGAGGATATAGGCCACGGTGGTCACGTCCAGCCGGGTGTTGATCGCGTTCAGGATGGCGCCACAGGCGGGCACGCCGAAATGCGCCTCGGCCTGGGCGGGGATGTTGGGCAGCATGGTCGCCACCACGTCGCCGGGGCGGACGCCGGATTGCGCCAGGGCAGAGGCCAGCCGCGTGACGCGGTTGATGTACTGGGCATAGGTCTTGCGGTGTGGGCCGTAGACCACGGCCAGGTGATCCGGCCAGATCGTGCCCGCGCGACGCAGAAAGCTCAGCGGGGTCAGCGGAACGAAATTCGCCGTGTTTTTGCCCAGTCCGGTTTCGTCAGCAAGCCAGCCCATGAGATCCTCCGTTGCCAGGTTTCGGGCGGACTATGCGCAAGAAAGTTGCGCAAGAAAAGCCCCGTTCGGAGGAGCATTTCGCCACGGTGATCGTCCGGAGGGTGCCGCGCTATCGCCTTTCCTCCGGATCGGGTCCTAGTCTAACCTGACGCAATGATCCTGTCGCCCGGTCGCCAGTACATCTTTGTCCATATCCCCAAGACCGGCGGCACCTCGATGGCGCTGGCGCTGGAGGCGCGCGCGCATCGGGACGACATCCTCATCGGAGACACGCCCAAGGCGCGGCGGCGGCGGCCCCGGGCCAAGGCATTGGCGGAACGCGCGCAGGGGCGGATCTGGAAACATTCGACCCTTGCGGATCTCGACGGTGCGCTGACCGCCGAGGAGATCGCGGGGATGTTCTGTTTCTGCCTCGTCCGCAACCCCTGGGACCGGGTGGTCAGCTATTATCACTGGCTGCGCGAACAGGCGTTCGACCATCCCGCCGTGACCCTGGCCAAGGCGCATGATTTCGCGGGTTTCCTGCGCCAGGGGCATACGCAGGCCACGCTGCGCGCCTGGCCCTACGCAAGGTACATGCGCGACGCCGGGGGGCGCGAACACGGGCATTTCCTGCGCCTGGAACAGCTCGATGCGAACATGGCGCCGCTGGTCGCGCATCTTGGGTTCCGGCCCGAGGTGCCGCACGAGAACCGCTCGGACCGACGAACGGACCATGCCGGGTACTACGACGCCGAAACCCGCGCGATCGTGGCCGAGGTCTGTGCCGAGGACATCGCGCGCTTTGGCTATCGCTTTGGCGCGCAGGACTGACCCGTCCCGCGATCAGGGGCAGACGCCGCCAATGTTGAGATACTGGCCATAGACCCAGCCGTTCGGGTTGGCCGCGCCCCAGAGCGGATTCAGGCAACGGCCCGACATGCATTGCACCTGGTACCAACTGCCCGATCGGTTCCAGACCGCGATTTCATCGCCCAGGTACAGCTCGCCGATCTGTTGGTAGCGCGAGCCGGGGCCGGTGCGCACCGCCAGGAACCCGTTTCCGGTGGCGTGGTTGTATTGGCTGATCGGGCGCAGGCCGACGACCCATCCGGTGCAATCCCCGGCCCGGGCCTGCGGGGCGACGGTGGCCAGCAGGGCTGCGGCGGTTAGGGCCAGTAAACGTGTCATGTCATGAACTCCTGTCGCAAGGGGGCGCCGGGTGCGGCGCATGTAAAGTCATGCACCGATTCCGGGACACGTCCTTGACCTGCGTCAGAGAGCCGGGGCGCGCCTCAGCGCAGGGGTTCGAACCGCGCGTCCGTCATCCGGCAGTCCCGTACCACGTCCCGGCCGCAGGGCACCGGGTCCAGCCCCTTGGACAGGCAGATGCGCACCTCCTGGATGTGGCCATCCCGGCAGGTGACGGTGATCATGTCCGGCTCCAGCTGCGGATTGGCCTTGATGAAGGCCTCTTCGACCAGCGAGGCGGGCAGGGTCACGGATTTGTCCAGCTTGCGAAAGGCCTCGGGGCGGGTGATCTTGCCATAGGCCTCACGCGAAAGCGCGTAGTATTGCGCCGCCGAAAGGCCGGAACAGACGCCGTGTTTCTTCCACTGGTGCCAGGCCAGCCCGCCAGAGCCCATGATGTCGGTCATCTCGCCGGTCATGCGGCGCGAGGGGGCGCGTTCCACCGTCGGGCAGTAGTCGGGCCAGCCGCGGTGATATTGCGGCCAGAGCCCGTGCAGCAGCCAGCCGGCGTCGCTCTCGCATTGCTCGGCGTTGCGGGCGTCGCCCTCAAGCACGCACCAGTTCGGGGACCAGCTGAGCGCCATGACGTAGTAGTCGAACTCTCCCGCCCGGTCGCCGTCTGCACGCAAACCGCTGCCGATGGACAGGGCGGCCAGCAGCAGAACACTCATCAATCGCATTTTCACTTCCCCTTTGACTGCGAGATCACTATATAGACGCCGAGTTTCCCGACAACGGTAACCCGCTCCGCCCGCCGGAGCCGCCCTTGGCCCCCGACCGGCCTCGGGCCGCGCAGGAGGCATGCCAGCGGGTCCCGCAAGACCAAGGAGTATTGAAATGTCCAAGCTGCTGCACCCCAAGGCGACCGCCGTCTGGCTGGTGGACAACACCACGATGACCTTCAAGCAGATCGCCGATTTCACCGGATTCCACGAGCTTGAGATCCAGGGCATCGCCGATGGCGACGTGGCCACGGGCGTCAAGGGCTTTGACCCGGTTGCCAACAACCAGCTGGAACAGAGCGAGATCGACAAGGCCGAGAACAACCCGCTGCACAAGCTGAAGCTGAAGCACAACCCGGCCGCCCGCGACGAGGAAAAGCGTCGAGGCCCCCGCTATACCCCGCTGTCCAAGCGGCAGGACCGCCCGAACGCGATTCTCTGGCTGGTGAAATTCCACCCGGAACTGGCCGACAGCCAGATCGCCAAGCTGGTCGGCACGACCAAGCCGACGATTCAGTCGATCCGCGAGCGCACCCACTGGAACATCCAGAACATGCAGCCCATCGATCCGGTCGCCCTGGGCCTGTGCAAGCAGTCCGAGCTGGACGCGGCGGTGGCCAAGGCGGCCAAGGACCTGGCCAAGGTCATGACGGACGACGAGCGCCGCAAGCTGGTCTCGACCGAGCAGAGCCTGGAGATGGAGCCGGAACCGCGCCTGCCTTCGGCCATCGAGGGACTCGAGACCTTCAGCCTGTCCGATCCGCGCGGCGAGGAGGACGACGAGGAAGACAGCAAGAGCGACAACGATTACCTCGACGCCGACAGCTTCTTCAACCTGCCCGGTGGCGGCAAGGACGAGGACGACGAAGACGAGGACCGCTGAGGTCCGGCGGGGCGCCGCTTCTGGCCCTCCGGGCCAGATCGCCCCGTCCGCCGTCCCACTGACAGGCGCCCCCGCCGGGGCGCCTTTTTCGTTTGCCCCCTTCGATTACCCCCGGGGGCCTGCGGACGTGCCTCAGAACTGCATGCCCAGCTTGATCCCCCAGGAGGTATTGTCGTCCGCGTCGCGCGAGACCTCGAAGCGGCCTTTCAACCCGTTGCCGCCGGTCGCAAAGCTGGCCCCCAGGGCCAGGGCATTGCCGCCGCTGACGTCGTCCGCGTCGAAGGTGGTGCTGGCGCCGCCGACCGAAAAGGTGATGTCGTCGGGAGTGCCGCCGAAGCTGGTCAGGGCCAGGTAAGGGCGCATCGACATGTCGTTCACCTGCATCGGCAGGCCCATTTCGACGCGCAGCGCGGTGGTGGTTGTCGTCCGTTCGCTGATCTTGCCGCCGGCCAGGCCGGACAGGTCGTGGCGCTCTGTCTTGTGGCGCAGGTAGTCGCCCTGCATCACCAGGTCGATGCCGTAGCCTGCGGTCGGGTTCTGCCACAAAAGGCCCCCGCCGCGCAGGCTGATCCCCAGCAGCTGGCCGTCGAAATCGGCGCTGCCGGTATGGCTGTCGGGGCTGTTGATCTTGTTGTGGGTCCGCCCGGCATAGAGCGCGGCGTCATAGCTGAACCGCCCGCGCTCTCCGGTCAGGCCAAGACCCACGAAATACGATCTGATCCGCGTTTCGGTAACCCCGTCGTCGAGGTCGCTAGCGCCCTGCCCGTAGCCCACGAAGGGAGAGATCCCCTGCCAGCCGGTGCCAAAGCCCACCGCGATACCACGGCTGGCGTAGTCGGCCCCCTGGGAGCTGTCCGGCGCGATGGTGCCCGCGTTGGCGAAGGTGCCCAGCCAGGGCCCCCGGGCCACCTGGAAGTCCAGCACGCTGCCGCCGATCCCCATGCCCAGTTCCCGCGAAAGACGGTCCGGGGACGAGACCGGCGCCTCGTCCACGACGATCAGCGTCGGCGCGGTGACCACGGCCGCAGGTTTCGCCCCGGGCGCGGGCGCGGCATTCAGCAGGACAAAGCCGCCGCCCCGAACGGTGATCGTTTCGGGCACGGTAGTGCCGAAGGTCAGCACCTGCGACCGGCGGGTCATGACGGCCAGCGTGTCACGGCCCGCGCCCATCTCGATGGCACCGGAAACCACGCTGCCGTCCAGCAGGCGCAGGATATCGTCGCCGCCGCCCAGGTTCACCGCGACACCGCCGCGCCCGATCAGCGTGCCGGAGTTTACGATTTCCTGGACGGCGAGGTCGGCGGCATCGGTGTTGATGGCGATATTGCCCTCGATATGGCCGGTGTTGCGGACAAAGGAGGGGCCGGCGGCGGGGGCGTCGAAATCGATCCCGTCCTCGGCGCCGAGGCTGATCAGCCTTCCGTGGTTGGTGATCTTGCCGCTGTCCAGGTCGATGGCATCCTGGTCTCCGGTCGACTGGATCAGCCCGGAGTTGAAGATGTCCGCGAAGTTGCCCGCGTTCACGCCGTCGTCGCCAGCGATCACGGTGCCGGTGTTGGCGACCTGCGCGTAATCGACGTTGACGTTGATGCCCTCGTCCGGTGCGGTGATCGTGCCGTTGTTGATGACCAGCGGGCGTTCCTCCAGCTGCACGCCGTCGTCGTCAAGGCTGGTGATCACGCCGTTGTTGATCACCACGCCATTGTCGTCGATGTTGATGCCGTCGCCACCGACACCGATCACCGTGCCGTTGTTGGTGACAAGGACATCGTTGTCGCCCTGGATGCCGTGATCTCCCGGCCCGCGTACGAAACCGTCGTTGACGATGGTCACGCCGTCATCCACCCGCAGCCCCCGGTCGCCGCCGTCGATCACTCCGGTCGGTGTGATGGTGATGGTGCCGTCATCGAAGCCGTCATCCTCGATCCCCAGGCCGCTGCCGGCGCAGATCACGTCGTCGCCGTCCGCGGGATCGGAGGGCAGGCAGGCCGACTGGGCAAAGGCGCCCGCAGGCAGAAGGGCCATCAGCGCGGCGGCAAAGGCAAGGGGGGAAACGCGGTTCATGGAGAATCCTGGAGTCACTTGGTGATAATCGCGGAGGCCAAGGCCTCCTGTCCGGCGCGGCTACGCCGCGATTGTAACAGTTTCATGTGCGGGGGCGTGAAGCCGGCGGCCCCGCGTGCCGGTGCGGCAAACGGGCAACTCCGGGTTTCGGTCACAGCCGTTTGCGCGCGTTCAGCGCGGCGGTGATGGTGCCATCGTCGAGGTAATCCAGTTCGCCGCCGATGGGCACGCCCTGCGCCAGCGAGCTGAGCTGGACGCCCCGGTCTTCCAGCTGGTCGGCGATATAATGGGCGGTGGTCTGACCGTCGATGGTGGCGTTCAGCGCCAGGATCACCTCTGTCACGCCCTCGGCCCCGATCCGTTGCAGCAGTTGCGGGATGCGCAGGTCCTCTGGTCCGACGCCGTCCAGCGCAGACAGAGTACCGCCAAGGACGTGATAGCGCCCCTTGAAGGTGCCGCCGCGTTCCATTGCCCAGAGATCGGCGACCTCCTCGACCACGCAGAGCAGCCCGTTGGCGCGCCCTTCGTCGGCGCAGATGGGACAGATGTCCGAAGTGCCGACATTGCCGCAGTTCAGGCATTCGCGGGCGCGTTCGGCCACGTCCGCCATTGCCTTGGCCAGCGGCGCCAGCAGGATCGCCCGCTTGCGGATCAGGTGCAGGACCGCGCGACGGGCAGAGCGGGGGCCAAGCCCGGGCAAGCGGGCCATGAGGTCGATCAGGTGCTCGATCGGGTTGGCGTCACGGGCCATGTCAGGGGGCCTCGCCCGGCAGCGGGATACGGGTCACGTCAAACCCCTCGGCGCGCAGCAGTTCGATCATGCCGTTTTCGCCGGGCAGGTGGAAATTGCCGACCCCGATGAAAACGCCGCCTTCGCGCAGCGCGTCGCGGGCGGCGTTCACGAAGTCCTCGTTGCGCTCATCCACCAGGTATTCGGTCATCCGGGCATAAAGCGCGGGACCCTCGTTGCCCAAGGCTGCTGTCACCTGCGCCTCGTCCCAGGCCATCATCAGCCCGACCCGCCCGGTCCGGTAAAGCGCCAGCGCGGTGGCGCGCGCCTCGGGGGTGGCGCCGGGCATCAGGTAGACGGCGTAGGTGCCGATGATCGCGCGGGCCAGATCCTCGTTTCCGGGGGTGTTCAGCTTGGCCGACAGCCGGTCGCTGTCCTCCAGCGGCAGGACGGGGATGCCCCCGATATGGGCGAGCGTCTGCAGATAACTGTCCTGAGAGGGCAAGACCCCGGCAGAGAAATCCTCGCACGGATCGTAAAGCAGCAGTTCGGCAAGGGTGCCCAGCTTCAGTTCCGGCAGAGCGTCGGGGGACCAGCCGAGGGCACGCAGGCGCGTGACAAGGTGTTCTTCGAACCGCTCCGGCAACTCTAGATCGCGGTAGGCCGTGACCGATCCATCCCTGCGATAGACATCGTCGCCGCGCATGTAGGCGTCATGGCTTTCGCGGTCCGGAAAGGTCGGGTCGATTTCCAGCCCCAGCCGGTCGGCGCTGGCCAGTGCCTCGCGCACGGCGGCGGGCAGGTCCAGCACGCTGCGGTGGCTGCTGTGCATCGTCCCCCAGAGATGGGAGACGCCGCCATCCGGCGCCGTGATGCGCCAGAACCGCCCGGTGGCATGGGGGATGGCGGCGGCGCGCGCCTCCAGTTCCGCCCGGCCCTCGGGGGCAAAGACCTCGTCGTGAATCTCGATCCGGGGCGGAAAGCAGAGCTCGCGCGTGGCCCAGTCCTGCGCCACGACCGGGGCCGCGGCGACAAGCAGGCCAAGGCAGGCGATCCCGCCGCGCAGCAGATCCCGACCCCGCCCCGGCATGGATCAGAACGGCAGCTTCATGTCGGCCGGCAGGCCCATTTCCTGGGTCAGCTTCTGCATCTCGGACTGTGCGCGCTCGCTGGCGCGGGCCTGCGCGTCCTTGATCGCGGCCAGGATCAGGTCCTCGGCCACTTCCTTTTCGGACGGGACAAAGATCGAGGGGTCGATTTCAAGGCCCGTCAGCTCGCCCTTGGCGGTGGCGGTCGCCTTGACCAGCCCGGCGCCGGATTCGCCAGTAACGGTCATGCTGGCCAGGTCTTCCTGCATCTGGGCCATCTTGCCCTGCATTTCCTGCGCCTGTTTCATCATCTTGGCCATGTCGCCAAGTCCGCCCAAACCTTTCAGCATGTTCTGTCTCCCGATTAGATGGACCGCCGACCGGATGGCGCGGTGTGAAGGATGCTTGGTCTACATATCGCAGCCACGGCGGCAATGAACAAGCCGCAGGCGCGCGGTCAGGCCGCGTGAGCGGCGAATTGGCGCCGCAGCGGGCGCTTGGTGACCGGCCTTATTCCTCGAAAGGATCCCATTCGTCCTCGACCTCGGGCAGAGCCTCTTCCAGCGCCTCAGTCGCGGCTTCCTGCGCGGTTCGGATATGGGTGATCGTCGCTTTCGGAAAGGCGGCCAGCGCGGCCTGCACAAGCGGGTGTTCCTGCGCCTTGGCCTTCAGCGCCAGTTCGGCGGCGTCGCGTTTCTCGACCACCGTGGGTGTCTCGCAGCCGTTGACCAGGATCACCGCCCAGCGATTGCCGGTCCAGCGTTGCAAGGCCGCGCCCAGCCGTTGCGCCAGGTCGGGGGCGGCGTCGTCGGTGGGGGTGAACTCGATCCGGCCCGGCTGATAGGCGGCAAGGCGCACCGATCCCTCGACCTCGACCAGCAGCTTGACGTCGCGGTTGGCGCGGATCAGCTCGAGCACATGGTCGAAGGTGGGGTAGCGGGCCAGCGCCTCGGCGGCCTCGGTGGCAAGAGCCGTGACGGTCCCGCCGGAATGACCGCCGCCGCCGGCGCGTGGCGCATGGGCCTGTGGCGCGTGGGTCATGCCGCCGGAGGGGCCGGCAGGCGCGCCGCCGGGATCGCCGTTCGGCGCGGGCGGCGGCGGGCTGTCCTGCAGCTTGCGCATCAGTTCCTCGGGCGAGGGGCCCTCGGCCACATGGGTCAGGCGGATCACAGCCATCTCGGCGGCCATCATCGCCGAAGGCGCGTTCGAGACCTCCTCGATGGCCTTCAGCAGCATCTGCCAGGCCCGCGCCAGCGCCCGCATCCCCAGGCCATCGGCAAAGGCCTGCCCGCGCCCGCGTTCGTCGGGGGACACGGTGGGATCGTCCGCGGCCTCGGGCGTGATCTTGACCACCGAAATCCAGTGCGTCAGCTCGGCCAGGTCGCGCAGCACCGCCAGCGGGTCGGCACCATCGGCATATTGCGCCGACAGTTCCTCGAGCGCGCCTGCCGCGTCACCGCGCATGATGCGCTCGAACAGGTCCATGACCCGGCCCCGGTCGGCCAGGCCCAGCATGGCGCGCACCTGTTCGGCTGTGGTTTCCCCGGCGCCATGCGAAATCGCCTGGTCCAGCAGCGAGGTCGCGTCCCGCGCGGACCCTTCGGCGGCGCGGGTGATCAGCGCCAGCGCCTCGTCGGTGATCTCTGCCGCTTCGGCCTTGGCGATGCGGCGCAAGAGGCCGATCATGTCCTCTGGCTCGATCCGGCGCAGGTCGAAACGCTGGCAGCGCGACAGGACCGTGACCGGCACCTGCCGGATCTCTGTCGTGGCAAAGATGAATTTCACATGGCTGGGCGGTTCCTCCAGCGTCTTCAAGAGCGCGTTGAACGCGCTCTTGGACAGCATATGCACCTCGTCGATGATGTAGATCTTGTAGCGTGCGCTGGCCGCCCGGTAGTGCACGCTGTCGATGATCTCGCGGATGTCGTTCACGCCGGTCCGGCTGGCGGCGTCCATCTCGAGGATGTCGACGTGGCGGCCTTCCATGATCGCGACGCAGTGTTCGCACTTGCCGCAGGGGTCCGTCGTCGGCCCGCCGTTGCCGTCCTCGCCGATGCAGTTCATGCCCTTGGCGATGATCCGCGCGGTCGTGGTCTTCCCGGTGCCGCGGATGCCGGTCATGATGAAGGCCTGGGCGATCCGGTCGGCGGCAAAGGCGTTTTTCAGCGTGCGCACCATCGCGTCCTGCCCGACGAGATCGGCAAAGGTCTCGGGGCGGTACTTGCGGGCGAGCACCTGGTAGGCGGGGGCGTCGGTCATGGGGGTCCTGTCTGGTGTTGCGGCCAAGGTAAGCGCTGCGCGCCGGGCCGTCCACCGCCCTCTGACGGCAAGCGCGCAGACAAGGCTTGATTTCCGCGCGGCGACGCGGCACATCAGGGGCAGGGCCGCTTGCCGGGGGCCTCCTGATCCGCGGAAAGCACCTGCGCCGGCCCATATGGAAGACCACCGATCATACGGTTTTCTCTGGCCCGACATGGCGGATCGCGGGCAGTGACGGAGGAACCCGATCATGACCGAGCTTTCCCTCGATTCCCTGCGCCTTGAGGCCAAGCGCCTGCACCGTGCCTATATAGCGCACGAGGTCTGGGCCCTGCAGCGCCTGCAACAGCACCCGCCACGGCGCGCACCCGACACCCTGCGCCGGGCCGATTTCCTGCACGTCATTGCGCAGGAAAACGGTTTTCCCAGCTGGCCGCGTCTGAAACTCGCCGCCGAAACCACGGGGCTGGACCGCGCCGCGAAACTGCAACGGCTGAAGATCGCGCTGTTTCACGGCCAGCCCCCTGCGGTTGAGGCGCTTCTGGCCGATACGCCGGACCTGGCGGATGGTGTCTTTGGCCTGGAATGCGCGCTTTACCGGCGCGAGGCGGTGGCCGCCGCGCTGGCGCGCGATCCCGGCCTGGCCACGCGGCCCCTCGGGCCTCGGACGCCGATCCTGCACCTGGCCTTTTCGCGCTGGTTCAAGGCCCACCCCGAGCTTGAGGGCGACATGCTGGCGGTGGCCGACCTGTTGCTGGCGCATGGGGCCGACGTGAATGATGGCTACCCGGCCGCCGAGGGAGAGGAGCACCTGCTCTCGGCCCTCTACGGTGCCATCGGCCACGCGGACAACATGGTGCTGGGCCGCTGGCTGCTGGACCACGGCGCCAACCCCAACGACAACGAGTCGCTTTACCACGCCACAGAACTGGGCCATCACGAAGGACTGCGGATGCTGCTGGAGGCGGGTGCCGATCCGCATGGTACCAACGCGCTGCTCCGGGCGATGGATTTCCACGATCACGCGGCGGTCGAGATGCTGCTGGCGCACGGTGCGCGGCCGGATGACTTCAATCCGGACGAGGTCGGCGGAGAGGCGCCCTGGGTGGTGCCCGCCCTGCACCAGGCGGCCCGGCGGGGCTGTGACCGGCGCATGGTGGACCTGCTGCTGGGGGCGGGCGCCGACCCGGCGCGCACCTGGCAGGGGGCCACGGCCTATGCCTATGCCCGGGTGCATGGCAACCATGCTGTCGCGGAGGCGATCGAGGCGCGCGGTGCCGCGACCCCGCTCAGCCGCGAGGAAGCCCTGCTGGCCCGCGCCGCCGAGGGGCAGGACAGCCCGGGCGAGTACATCGACCCGGCACGCCTGGCCCCGGCCTATGCCAACATCCTGCGTGAGACGTTGCACCTGCCGGACAGGTTGCCGGTGCTGGAAAGGCTGGTGGCGCTGGGTCTGCCCTGGGACCTGCCGGACGGAATGGGCGTGACGCCCGTGCAGGCGGCGGGCTGGGAAGGCCTGCCCGAGGTCATGGGGTTCTTCCTGCGGCTGAAGCCGGACCTGTCCCATGTCAACGGCTATGGTGGCACGCTGTTGAGCACGATCCTGCACGGGGCCGAAAACGCGCCCGATCGCGCCGGCCGGGATCACATCGGATGCCTGGAACGGGCCCTGCATCACGGCGTTGCCCTGCCTCGTCGCGAGATCGGCTTTGCCGGTCGAGAGGACATTCGCGCCTTTCTCGAGGACTGGGCCGAGTCGCATCCCGGGCAGGTGGTCTGAGCCGGTCCGCGCCTTCGGGCGCGGGCCTTTGCGTGGCATTCTGAACGCACAACGTGAAAAACTGGCCGCAAGTGCCCGACTCTGGTGGGGATTGCGGACTGTCTGCGGCCCGAATCGCTAGGCCGGTCTGGACATGCGTGTATTATCCCCGTTGGCGGAAATCCGCGGCCGTGGGGGCGGTCGCCGGCGCCGTCGCTGCCGATTGGGGAGACATTGCATGGTCGAGGATGAGCAGAAAGCAGCCGGCACCGCCGGGCCTGTGGTTCTGCATGTCCTGCCCGTGGGGGGCGGCATCCTTGCCTTTTCCCAGCTGCCCGGAACCGGGGGTGACTATCGCGGCGATCTGGAACACCTGTCCAGCTGGCGCCCGGCGATGGTGATTTCCCTCGTCAGCCATGTCGAGATGCTGGAGGCTGGGGCCAAGACCCTTGGCCAGGACGTACAGGACAAGGGCACGCGCTGGGTGCACATGCCGATCAAGCGCGGCGAGGCGCCCAATGCCACCGTCGAAGAGGACTGGCCAAAGGTCAGCACGCAGGTTCGCAAGGCGCTGCTGGGCGGCGGGCGCGTCATGCTGCACAGCCGTGACGGCAAGGGCCGGTCGGGCATGATGGCCCTGCGCCTGATGATCGAGGCGGGAGAGGCCCCGGACGAGGCCGAGGCCCGTCTGCAATCGGTCCAGCGGGGCGCCTTTCTCGAATCCTGGCAACGCAACTGGTCTCTGCAGGCAGAGCGTGAGCCAGTGCCCTTTGTGCGGCACGCCCGGTCGGGCTGATCGGTTTGCAAACGGTTGGGCCGGAAAGGCAACGGCCCGGCGCTTGCGCACCGGGCCGATTGAGGTGAGAGATTGCAACGACCCAAGCGGGGCTCGTTACGGCTGCTTCCTTCCGGACCTGACCGGGTTGGCGAGGCGCTTGCCCGCACAACCTCTCGACCGTCTATCTAAGACGCCGGCGCGGATTTTGCAATGGGGTGCGATGCACTCTCCCGTTTGCCGAGCGGGGCGTTTATGAGGGCGGGATGGACGAGATATTCGAGATTTTCGCAAGCGTGCCGCCGGGGCTGGAACCGCTCTTGCTGGACGAGGTGCGCGCGGCGGGTTTCGCGCAGCCTGCGCAGGTGCCGGGCGGCGTGACATTCGCGGGCGGCTGGGCTGAGGTGGCGCGGGCCAACCGCGAGCTGCGCGGCGCGGGGCGCGTACTGGCGCGCTTTGCCAGTTTCCGGGCGATGCATCTTGCGCAGCTGGACAAGCGGGCGCGGAAACTGGACTGGGCGGCCGTGCTGCGCCCTGATGTGCCGGTGCGGGTCGAAGTGACCTGCCGCAATTCCAGGATCTACCACGACCGCGCGGCGCGGCAGCGCGTCGAAGGCGCCATCGCCGAGACGGTGGGCGCGCCGGTCCTGAAAGAAGCCTCGGACGAGGCGGTGCGCATCATGCTGCGGATCGAGGACGACATGGCGGTGTTTTCCGTCGATACCTCGGGCGAACCGCTGCACCGGCGGGGCCTCAAACAGCAGGTGGGCAAGGCCCCGATGCGCGAGACGCTAGCGGCGCTTTTCCTTCGCGCCTGCGGCTATGACGGGACAGGGCCGGTGGTGGACCCGATGTGCGGGTCCGGCACCTTTGTCATCGAGGCGGCAGAGATTGCCGCCGGGCTGGCACCCGGGCGGGCGCGGAGCTACGCCTTCGACCGGCTGGCGGTCGAGGTGCCCGAAGCGCCGCAGCCGGTGCGGAGCGAGGTCGGCGCGCGTTTCTATGGATCGGACCGCGATGACGGGGCGATCCGGATGAGCCAGGCCAATGCCGAACGGGCCGGGGTGGCGCATCTCTGCACCTTCACCCGCGCGGCGATCAGCGATCTGCAACGGCCAGAGGGGCCGCCGGGGCTGGTCATGGTGAACCCGCCCTACGGCGCGCGGATCGGCAACCGTAAGCTGCTGTTTGCGCTATACGGCACGCTTGGCGCCGTCCTGCAGGACCGCTTTGCGGGCTGGCGGCTGGGCATGGTGACCTCTGACGGCGGGCTGGCCAAAGCCACGGGCCTGAACCTGGACGCAGGCCCGCCGGTGAGTTTCGGCGGGCTGAAAGTGAAGCTCTACCAAGCCCGCCTGTAACGGCCTCACTCCGCTGTGTCGAAAGCCTCGGCAAAGGCGGATGCGACCATGTCGATCATCTGCGCGTGCAGGTCGGCGCGGGGGCGCCCGGTGCCATCGGGGCAGATCGGGTCTTCGATCCCTTCTTCCCGCGCGATTTCGGCGGCCTTGGGTTTGCATTCGGGGAACATGGCGGCGTGGGTTGCGCCCTCGATCACCGTGTAATCGGCCCCGGGAATGCCCTGTGCCAGCGGTGCGGCGCGTATCGTCGCGGAAATCCCGGCCTCCTGGCCCAGGTTCACCAGCGCGACCGGCATCGTCACCTCTGCCAGGCTCTCCGCTGCAAAGACATCCGCCGGGGCCGGGTCGATCGCCATGACAAATCCGATCCGATCGTCCGAGTTGTCGCGTCCCGCGACGGTCATGTCCATCGCGTGCAGGTCCACGCCGCTCATCCGGACCCAACTGCAAAGCGAGGGATTGCGGTCCGCGTCGTCGCAGTATCCCGCCAGCAGGTCCGGGTCGATCCGCGCACCGGCCAGCCCAAGGGCGCTGTTGCCGCCCATCGACAGGCCCAGGGCGCCGACCCTGTCCGGGTCGGCATGGGACGTCAGGTCCGGCGCCATCTCCAGCGCGTCCAGTGCGCGCGACAGGTCTGCGGGCCGCTGCCACAGCTTCATTGTCTGTTCCGCCGAGCGGTCCGGCCCGGTGTTGCCGGGATGGGTGGGGGCGGCGACGATGTACCCTGCTTCTGCCAGCGGCGTGGCCAGCCAACTGGCCGCCGAGGGGCGCCCGCCCAGGCCCGCGCCATGCGACAGAACGATCACCGGATGTTGCCCGGGCGCAACCGGGGCGTCCTGCATGGCGGCGGTGCCCTGGAAAAAGATGTTTTCGCCCAGTGTCACCGGGGTGCCGCCGCTTGCCGCGGGATACCAGACCGTGACGTCCAGCTCTGTCCCGCGTTCCGCCGAGGGCACCGAAAGTGTCCGCACGCCCGCGGCATGGTCACCGGCGAAAGCCGCGCCGGCGGTGGCAAATGTCAGCGTGACCGCCGCGGTCAGTGCCGCGCATGTCCTGCCTGTTGGAAACGAAAAACTCATCACGGGCCTCATCGGGTTTGCATCCTCTGCGGCCAGAGCTATGCGCCCTATGTCCCGCGTGCAATGGCCGACAAGGTCCCCTGCGGACTTATTCGCGGATCAGCCCGCCGGGGCAGAAGAACCGGGTGTAAAGACCGTAGCAGGTGGCCGTCATCTTGTAGCCACGCAGGTCGATCCGGGCGTAGACGTAGCGGTCCTCGTAGGTCAGGTCGATGCCGGACATCAGCAGATCGGTGCAGGCGCGATTGTCGGCGCGGCACAGCAGCAAGGCCGCCGCGTCGAGGCCGGACTTGCCGTCGAGCCCTTCGTTCGCAACAGACAGCTGGATCTGACGGCGCACCTCTGCCTCTGCGGCCTCGGGGCCGGGCTTGGTGACCAGGGCACCGATCAGCGCCATGACGATCATGCCGAGAAGAAAACGATACATGGCAATTCCATTGTCTGACCTCGATGCCTGATGGAGTAGGCGAGCGCGGGCCCCTGCGCAAGCGCGTCAGATGAGGCCCGCCAGTGCCGCCCCCCGCAGCAGGTCGTCGGCCAGGTGATGCGCATGCCCGCCAGAGGGCGGCACGAGGTCGGGCACCTGTACGACGGTCATGCCGGCGGCAAAGCCGGCCTCGGCGCCGGTGTTGCTGTCCTCGAACACAAGGCAGCGGCGCGGCTCTGCTCCCAGCCGGCTGGCGGCCAGCAGGTAGGGCTCGGGCGCCGGTTTGGGCCGGGTCACGCAATCGCGCGTCACGACCACGTCAAAGCGCCGCGCCAGGTCCGATTGCGCCAGCTTGTGCAGGGCAGAGGCACGACGCGACGAGGTGGCGATGGCCACGGGCACCGCCCGCGCCGCAAGCTGGTCCAGCAGGTCGGTCGCACCGGCTTTCAGGGGGATGCCCTGCGCGGTCTGGCGGCGGTCCTCTTCCAGCCAGTCGGCATGGATCGCGTCGAAATCCAGCGCGCCGAAATGCCGTTCGAGGATCGCGCGCCCGGTGTCGTTGGCGGTGCCGACCAGTTGCAGAAAGATCGCCTCTGTCAGGTCGGCGCCGTGGCGGGCCAGCACCCGGCGCCCGGTGACAAAGGCAAGGCTTTCGGTGTCGACCAGCGTTCCGTCCAGGTCGAAGATCACGGCATCATAGGGCATCGGTTTTCCGGTTCGCAGATTTTGGCCAAGGCCTAGACGGAAAACGGGCGGCCCGAAAGCCGCCCGCCACAACGTTTCGTGTCGCGGTCTTACAGCGAAATTCGGAAAAGCGCGAAACCGTCGGCGCCTTCGCCTGCGTCCTCGATGGTGACGCCCTTGACGTCTTCGGCATAGTCGCGCGCCTTGGGGCCGGTCTCGAACAGGACGGTGGTGCCCTCCATCGGCTTGAAAGACCAGTTGGCATCGGCGGACGGGTTGATGGTGCCCTGCTCGACGATATAGCGCACGATCACGTCGCGGTTGGTGTCCGGCGCTTCGAAGATGATGGTGTCGCCCTTGGCGCCGGGGAACGATCCGCCGCCCGAGGCGCGGTAGTTGTTGGTGGCGATGACGAATTCCATGTCCGCCGTCACGGGCTTGCCCTCGAACATCAGGTTCACGATGCGGTTGGCATCCGGGTTTTCCAATTCGCCCTTTGGGCCGAACTTCGAAGGTTGAGACAGGTCGATCTGGTAGGTCACCCCGTCGATCACGTCAAAGTTGTAGGACGGGAAAGAGGAGTTCAGCAGCGGTGCGTCCTGCGTGCCCGGATCGACCTGGTTGAACATGCCCGCAGAGCGTTCCAGCCAATCCTTGACCTGTGCGCCCGTCACCTTCACCGCGCGCACGGTGTTGGGATAAAGGTACAGGTCGGCCACGTTCTTGATCGCAACGGCGCCGGGCGCCACGTCGGTGTAATAGTCCGGCCCGCCACGACCACCGGCCTTGAATGGCGCGGCGGCGGACAGGATCGGCAGGCCCTCATACTCGGTCCCCTGCATCATCTGTTCGATGTACCATTTCTGCGCGATCGAGACGATCTGGACCGAGGGATCATCGGCGACCAGCGCGAAATAGCTGTGCAAGGGCGCCGAGGTCTGGCCCACCGCGCGGCGGACATAGGCCAAGGTTTCCTCGTGGTCTTCCTGCGTGGCGTCGATCACCGGCTGGTAATCCTCGACCAGCGCGGTGATCGAACGGTCCTCGTTGCGTTTCGAGATCGGGCGCGCCTCGGACATGGTGTTGACCACGCGCCAGGTATTGCCGTCACGTTCCAGCAGCAGGTCGATCAGCCCCATGTGCGAGCCCCAGAACCCCCCCATGACGGCGGGTTTGCCGTGGATCGTGCCCTTGTCCGCGTCGACGGCGGCATAGTCGGCATAGGTGGGCGAGGGGAAGACGAGGTGCGAATGCCCGGTCATCACCGCATCGATGCCTTCGACCCCGGCCAGCGGCACAGAGGCGTTTTCCATGCCGTCGCTGTGGTCGGCCGACCCGATCCCGGAATGCGACAGGGCCACGATGATTTCCGCCCCCTGTTCCAGCATCTCGGGGACGTAGGATTTCGCCGTCTCGACGATGTCTCGGGCGGTTACGTTGCCCTCAAGGTGCTTGCGGTCCCAGTTCATCACTTGCGGCGGGGTAAAGCCGATGACGCCCACCTTGATCGGATGCGTGTCGCCGGCACCGTCGGTCAGCATCCGGTCGAGGATGACGTAGGGCTTGAACAGCGTCTCGTCCTCGCGCGCGGTGGCGCCTGTCGTCTTGGCGATGTTGGCCAGGACAACCGGGAAATCGGCGCCCGCCATTGATTTCATCAGGAAGTCGAGGCCGTAGTTGAACTCGTGGTTGCCGATGGTGGCCGCGTCGAATCCCAGCGTGTTCATCGCGGTCACGATCGGGTGCATGTCCCCCTCTTTCATGCCGCGTTCATAGGCGATGTAATCGCCCATCGGGTTGCCCTGCAGGAAATCGCCGTTGTCCAGGAGCATCGTGTTGGTCGCCTCGGCGCGGATGCCCTCGATGATCGAGGCGGTGCGCGACAGGCCCACGGTGTCGCGCGGCTTGTCGGCGTAATAGTCATAGGGATGGACGTGGACGTGAATGTCCGTCGTTTCCATGATCCGCAGGTGCGCCTGATTGGCCGCCGCATGGGCCGAATAGGGGTGCAAGGTGATCAGGGCGGCCCCGGCGGTGGTGCCGGCAAGGAACTGGCGCCGCGTGAGACGTGCATCAAAGGACTGTGACATGGTTTTCCCCAAAGTTTGGCTGCGTGATGGTATTGACCCGGAAATTCCAACAGTGATGTGACGCTAACACGATTCCCGGGCGCCGTGGCGGCTTGACCTTGGGGAAATCGCGCGGGCTTTGGGTTTGCATCCCGGTCCGGGGCGGGCAAATGTGCGGGGCGCTGGAACGGGGGACGGGATGCGGCACGCGGAAGAGGTGACATTCGGGGGATCGGGGCTGGATCGCGCGGCAGAGATCCGGGGCGACATCGGCGCATTGGCCGCCGCGATGCAGGATGCGCGGGCGCGCACGATCCCGATCTGGCGCGGCAAGCCGCTGGTCGCGGGCGAGGGCATGATGGAGGCCGTGCGCCTGCCTCTGGACCACCCGATCCTGGGGGAGGCGGGCGGCCCTCCCATCCTCCTGGGGCGCGAAGAGGGGGCGGCGGTCTTTTCGCATGATATATCGGGCTGGACCCCGCCGGATTTCGATGCCGAGGCGCAGGCGAGTTTCCTCGATCCCAGCGAATACAGCCACCCCAGTTGCCCCGAGGCCCGCTTTGCCGAGCTGCGCCGCATCATGACGCGTCTCACGCCCCGTGACGCGGAACTGGCGGCGACCGCCAAGGCGGTGCACGGCTGGCACGGAAGCCACCGGTTCTGTTCGCGCTGCGGCGCCGAATCCGAGATGCACCAGGCGGGTTGGACCCGCATCTGCCCGGCCTGCGGCGGGCAGCATTTCCCGCGCACCGACCCGGTGGTCATCATGCTCATCACCCGGGGCAACCGCTGTTTGCTGGGCCGCTCGCCGGGCTGGCCCGAAGGGATGTATTCCTGCCTCGCCGGTTTCGTCGAACCGGGCGAGACGATCGAGGCCGCCGTGCGGCGCGAGGTCTGGGAAGAGGCCGGCATCCGCGTCGGCCCGGTCCGCTACCTGGCCAGCCAGCCCTGGGCTTTTCCCGCCTCGCTGATGTTCGGCTGTCACGGCGAGGCGACAAGCGACGAGATCACCGTGGACCCGGCCGAGCTGGAAGACGCGATATGGGTCACGCGCGAAGAGGTGGCCGAGGCGGCGGCGGGCCTGCGCGAGGGGCTGTTGCCCGCCCGCAAGGGCGCCATCGCGCATTTCATGTTGCTTAACTGGATGGCGGATAGGCTGGACTGAGGCGCAGGTTGCGGTAGGGTGCCGGAAAACAGCCGGACAGGATGAGGCGAGAGCAGGCAGATGGAACTCACGGCACGCGAAGATATCGAGGCCCCGCAGGACCGGGTCTTTGCCATGATGGCGGATTTCGACAGCATCGAACGCCAGGCCATGCGCCGCGGCCTTGACGTGACACGCACCGGGGACGGCCCGGGCGCCGGGATGGCCTGGGACGTGACCTTCCGGTTCCGTGGCAAACGGCGCGAGGCCGCCATCACCCTGGCCGACTACCAGCCGCCAGAGCGGATGGTCTTTGATACCGTGTCAGGCGGGCTGGACATGACGCTGACGCTGGATGTGGTGGCCCTGTCGCCCTCGCGGTCGCGGATCAATGTCACCACGGTCATGGCGGCGCGCAGCCTGTCGGCCCGGCTTCTCTTGCAGTCGATGAAGCTGGCCCGTGGCGGCATGGACAAGCGGTTCCGCAAGCGCGTGGCCGAATTGGCCGGAGAAATGGAAACAAGGCTGCGCGGCGCGGCCTGATCCCGTTGCGTTGAGGTGACATGGCGCTAGATTGCCGCAAAAGGCATAAAGGAGCGCCGCATGTTGCGATTGACCTGGGTCCTGGCCCTGCTGGCCGGGCCGCTGTCGGCTCATGAATTCTGGATCGAGCCCGAGGGCTTCGTGATCCCCGACGAGGCGCCGGTGCTGGCACAGACCCTCGTCGGCACGGAACTGAAGGGCGCGACCTACAGCTACAACCCCCGAAACTTCACCCGTTTCGACATCGTCACCTCCGAAGGGGTCGAACCGGTCGAGGGGCGGCTTGGCGACAAGCCGGCGCTGAACATGGTGCCCGAGGGCACGGGGCTGGCGACCATCGTGCATGTCACCCGCGACTACAGCCTGACCTATACCGAGTGGGAAAAATTCGTCACCTTCGTCGAGCACAAGGATTTCGCCTGGGCGCTTGACAGGCACCTGGATCGCGGACTGGGGCAGGACCGGGTGCGCGAACGCTATTCCCGCCATGCCAAGAGCCTGGTGGCGCTGGGCGATGGTGCGGGCGCCGACCGAGAAGTGGGCCTGTTGACCGAGATCGTGGCCGAGGCGAACCCCTACACCGACGACCTCTCTGACGGGTTGCCGGTGCGCGTCCTCTACCAGGGCGAACCGCGCGTGGACGTGCAATTGGAACTGTTCGAACGGGACCCCGAGGGCACGGTGACGATCCGTCTATACCGCACCGACGACGAGGGACGCGCCCGGGTCGAGGTGAAGCCGGGGCATTTCTACCTGGTCGATGCCGTGGTCATGCGGGAACTGGAGATCGAGGAAGAGAAGGATCCGGCATGGGAAAGCCTCTGGGCCTCGCTGACATTCGAGGTCCCGCAATGAGCCTCGTGGATCACCTGCGCGGCGAACTGGACGAATCCGGCGTCCTGACCGGTGAGGACATGGCCGCCTGGTCGCGCGACTGGACCGGGCAATACAGCTGGACACCGCTCTGCGTGGCGCGCCCCCGCAGCACCGCAGAGGTCGCCGCCGTCCTGCGCGCGGCTCATGCGGAACGGGTGCCGGTGGTGACGGTCTCGGGGCACACCGGGCTTGCCGGCGGCACTTCGGGCGACGGGGCCGTGATGCTCTCGCTCGACCGGATGACGAGGATCGAGGAAATCCGCGCCCCGGCCCGGCTGGCCGTGGTCGAGGCGGGCGTGATCCTCAGCGACCTGCACGCCGCCGCGGCGGCCGAGGGTTTGAGTTTCCCGATGACTTTCGGCGCCAAGGGATCGGCCCGGATCGGCGGCATCCTCGCCACCAACGCGGGCGGGTCCAACGTCCTGCGCTATGGCAACACGCGTGACCTGGTGCTGGGGCTGGAGGCGGTGCTGGCCGATGGCCGCGTGGTCGATCTGATGTCGGAACTGCACAAGAACAACACCGGCTACGACCTGCGCCACCTGCTGATCGGATCGGAAGGCACGCTGGGCGTGATCACCCGCGCGGTATTGAAACTGGTGCCAAAGCCGCGCGCCTTTGCCACCGCGATGGTGGCGACAGAGACGCTCTCGGGCGCGCTGGAAGTGTTGAATCGCCTGAGGGACGTGACCGGAGGCGCGGTCGAGGCCTTCGAGTTCATGTCGCGTTTCTACATACAGCAATACGCAGCGATGCACCCCGAGGCGCGGCCGGTCCTCGACGGGGAATACGACGTGACCATCCTTGTCGAACTGGGCGCCACCGCCCCGCGCGACGCCGAGCCGGGCCCCGACGGGCAGGTGCCGATCGCGGCCTACCTCGAAGAGGTCCTGGGCGAGATGCTCGAAGAGGGCGCGGTGGTGCTGGACGCCGCGGTTGCGCAAAGCGACGCGCAGCGCGAGGCCATGTGGGCCCTGCGCGAGGCGGCGGCGGAGGTCTCGCTCTCGCACGCCCCGCTGGTCAACAACGACATCTCTGTGCCGCTGGACAAGGTCGAGACCTTCCTGGAGCGGGCCGGCGCGCGGCTGGCCGAGATCGACCCGGAGGCGCAGCCTGTCGTCGTCTCTCACCTGGGCGATGGCAACGTGCACTACCCGGTCTGGATCGGCGACGCGGGCCATAAGGACGCGGTGATGGAGGCGGTGGAGGACGTGGTCCTGGGTCTTGGCGGGTCGTTTTCCGCCGAACACGGCATCGGCCTGGCCAAGCGGGCCTCGATGGCGCGGCGCAAGGATGCCGTCGCGCTGGACATGATGCGGGCGATCAAGACGGCGCTGGACCCGGAGGGAATCTTGAACCCGGGCAAGCTCCTGCCCTGACGGGGTGGGTTGGAACAACCCACCCTACACGCAGCGCGGGCGGCGCGACCCAGCCCTGCGCCCAAATCCACATGCGGGGCCCGGCTGCGCCGTCGGACGAGGGGGCGCTGCCCCCTCTGACCCCCGGGGTATTTGCACCAAGAAGAAACAGCAGGCGCGCGCTCCTGGTTTCTTCTTGGTGCAAATACCCCAAAACACCCCTGATACCGGGCGCGTCAGGCGTCGCGCCGGGCGATCCAGTCGTGATCGGGATGGTTCCGGAACCGCCACTTGCGCATCGGACCGGCCATGACGTTGAGGTAGTACATCTCGTAGCCATAGGGCGCGCCGCAGGGGTGATGGCCCCTGGGCACCAGCATCACGTCGTGATCGCTGACCGACACCGTGACATCCAGCGATCTGTCCTCGGTAAAGACCCGCTGGTGGCCATACCCCTGCGCCGGGTTCAGCCGGTGGTAGTAGGTTTCCTCAAGATAGGTCATCTCGGGGAAGTTGTCCTCGTCGTGGCGGTGCGGCGGGTAGGAGGACCAGTGGCCCGACGGCGTGTAGACCTCTGTCACCAGCAGCGAGGAGGCAACATCCCGTTCCTCCATCGCGATGGGGTGGATGTAGCGCGTGTTGGTGCCACGCCCGCGTTCCACCAGGTCGATGCCCTCGGGGCCGATTTGCGCCGCCGGGTAGTCGGCGCTGGCGGGCGCCGAGCAGACCGCAAGCGTGCACTCCGTGGTGGCCGTCGCGGTCCAGTCCGCACCGGCGGGCAGGTAGACCGCGTGCGGCGGGATACGGTCAAAGACGCTCATGCGTGCGCCCAGTTCGCCGAAATCCTGGCCGCCGCCGCTGATGTGCGCCTTGCCCTCGACCAGCACCAGGATCACCTCGCGGTCGCCGGTGCGGCCCTCGGCGCGGTCGTCGGCATGCAGCCGCCAGAGGTCGAACCCGACGTATCCCCAATCGGGGCTTTCGGAGGTGCGGGCCTTGTCCACGGTGATCTCGTGGACCTTGCCGGTGGTGCCGGCGGGTTTGCGAAGCAGCTGGGTCATCTTGTCCTTCCCGGGGTCAGGGGTGGCGGCGCGCGTCCTGGTCCGCAAGTGCCTGCGCGAATGCCTCGGGCGAGAGGTCTTCGGACAGGGCGCGGTGGAACAGGGCATTCTGGGTTTCAGGGGCCAGTCCGCCCAGCGGCGGGTCGCTGTCGAGGTTGGTGGGAAAGGAATAGCCCTCGGCGGCGGCGGCCACGGCGGCGGCCAGCGCCTCGTCCCCCAGGCGCCCGGCGGCGCGCAGCGCCTGGATCGCAGGGTACAGCCTGCGGCTCATGGCCGTCCGGTCCACCGTCTCCATCGCGCGGCCAAAGGCCGAGGAGACCTGCAGCAGGTTCGCCATGCGTTCGATGTCGGCGCTGCGGTTCTCTCCCGCCGCGTGGAACAGTGCCGGGTTGAAAAACACCGCGTCGCCCTTGGCCAGCGGCAACTGGATGTAGTTCTCCTCGAAGAATTCGCGGAAATCCTCGCGCCGGTAGGCCATGTAGCCGGGGCGGAACAGCTGCGAGAAAGGCAGCAGCTTGGTCGGGCCGCTCTCAATGGGCATGTCGCAATGGGCCACCGCCCCTTGCAGGGTCATCACCGCCGAAAGGTCATGCACATGGGCCGGGAACCGCGCCGCCACCTCGGCGGTCTGGAAGCCCAGGTGATAGTCGCGGTGCGCTGATTGGGCTTGTCCGCCGGGGCGGACCAGGTTCACCTGCGCGGTCATCTGGTAGAAGGGGCCGAGCCAGGCCTCGCAGACGGCCGCGATCGCCGGGTTGCCGTAGTAGAGCGCAAAGCCCTCGGGATCCTCGAGACAGTGTTTCTGCAGCGAATTCCAGATCCGGGCGTTCGACCCGGCCTTGGCAAAATGGTCGCCCGCGCCCAGTCCGGCCTCGCTTTCGCGGGCGATGATCCGGTTGAAGACGGCGGTTGCCGCGTCGACGGGCGCGGTATCCGCATAGGCGCCTTTCAGGGCCAGGACACCCGTCGACTGGCCCAGGACAAAGCCCCATTCCGCCAGCAGTTCGGCCCGGTGGGCGGGATCGCCCAGCGTCGCCTGCAGGGAGGCCACCTCATAGACCGGCACGTTCTGTTCCACCGCCGAGGCAAATCGCAGGTCCGAGGCAGAGAGGCTTTGCCCGGTCAGCCGGGCGAACTCCGCAAGATCACAGGACGTGACGTCGAAATAAGCCGTGTCTTTCATGACGATCCTCCTTCGTCGGTGTACTTCTTCCGGATCGCCTCGATGTCGAAGGCGACAAAGAACTGGTGCGCGCAATAGGCCCCGATGGCGCCGAACAGGATTGACCAGCCGGGATTGCCCCAGCTGAGTTCCAGCAGCGCCCAGCCGATACAGGCGGCCACCACAACGATGCGGCGCCAGAGCGGGATGAAGAAGGGGTGCTGGACGTCGAACATGGCCTACCCCCTGTCCAGCCCGGTGGCGCGGGCGGTGTCCCGCAGCGTGGTCAGGCCAAGGGTCTGGTATTTCACCGGGTCGCGCACCTCGGGGTCCTGTTCGGCCTCGATCACCAGCCAGCCCTCGTAGCCCGTGTCGGCCAGGATCTGCAGGCAGGGGGCAAAGTCGATCGCGCCCTCGGCATCGCCGGGCACGGTAAAGACGCCCCTGCGGACACCTTCGAGAAAGGTCAGGTCTTCGCCCCGGACCTGGTTCATGATGTCGTCGCGGACGTTCTTGGCGTGGAAATGGCGCACGCGGGGGGCGTGGCGGGCCAGCACTTCGGCCGGGTCGCCGCCGCCGAAATAGCAATGCCCGGTGTCGAACAGCAGATGCGTGGCCGGGCCGGTGGCGGCCATCAGTGCGTCGATGTCCTCAGGGCTCTCGACGATGGTGCCCATGTGGTGGTGATAGACCAGCGTCAGGCCCTGCTCGGCGGTGAACTGCGCGATCTCTTCCAGCCTGGCGCCATAGGTGGCCATTTCCTCGGCTGACAGCCGCGGGCGTTGCGACACCGGCGTTACCTGCGAGCCATGCACGGTGTTGGAACATTCGGCGGCGATACAGACCGAACAGCCGTTCACCTTCAGTATGTCCAGATGCGGCTGGATCGCCTGTTTTTCCTCTTCGACGGAGCGCGCGCACAGTTCGAGCGAGTACCAGGCCGAGGGCAGCACCAGCCCGTGACGGCCCAGCAGCTCCTTGAGCGCCTGCGGATCGGCGGGCCAGCGGTGCCCGCCCTCGATCCCGGCGAACCCGATCTCGGTGGCCTCGGAGAGGATCTGGTCGGTCGGGATATGGGCGCCAAGCGTCTGGTCGTCGTCATTGGCCCAGGCGATGGGGTTGGTGCCGTAGCGGATCATTGGCATGCCTTTCCTAGGGGGCGGATGTCACGGCCCATGTCAGATGCGTTCCTTGAGCTGTGCCTCATAGCCCTTGCGGGCCTTGGTCACTTCCTCGCGGGCCGAGACCTCGGGCACCGCCACGTCCCACCAGTGTCCGCCATGCGGCGTGCTGGGGTAGGGGTCGGTGTCGATTACCACGACAAAGGGGCCGGTTGCGTCTGCGGCGCGTTTCAGCGCCTCTTCCAGTTCGGCGATGGTCTGCACATGGACCGCCGCCGCCCCCATGCTGGCGGCATGGGCGGCGAAATCTATGTTGCTCTGCGCCACGCTGGAGTGGTCGAAAAGATTGTTGAACTCGGCCCCGCCGGTGCCCATCTGCAGCCGGTTGATGCAGCCGAAGCCGCGGTTGTCGGTCACGACCAGGGTGATCTTGATCCCCATCGCCACCGCCGTTGCCAGCTCGGAGTTGGCCATCATGTAGCTGCCGTCGCCCAGCATGCAGACCACGTCGCGCCCGGGCTGGGCCATCTTGATCCCCATTGCGCCGGCGATCTCGTAGCCCATGCAGGAGAACCCGTATTCCATGTGGTAGGCGCCGGGGCGCGGGGCCTTCCACAATTTGTGCAGTTCGCCCGGCATGGTGCCGGCGGCGCACATCACCACCGTGTCCGGCCCGCTGGCGCGCTGGACCGCACCGATCACCTGCTGGTCCGTGGGCAATTCGTTCCCATCGGCGGGCGCATCCGTCAGCGGATCGACGGCGGCAAACCAGTCCTGCTTCAGCTCCGCCGGGACATCCTCGGCCCGGTAGGAGGTCAGCTCCAGCGCCAGTTCCGTCAACCCGGTCTTCGCGTCCGACAACAAGGGCAGCGCGCCGTGTTTCACCGCGTCATAGGCGTTGACGTTCAGGCTCACCAGAGTGGCCGCCGGGTTCTTGAACACCGTCCAGGAGCCGGTGGTGAAATCCTGGAACCGGGTGCCCACGCCCAGCACAAGATCCGCCTCGGCGCAGATGGCATTGGCCGACGTGGCCCCCGTGACGCCCACGGGGCCAAGGTTCAGCGGATGATCCCAGGCCAGCGCCGACTTGCCCGCCTGCGTCTCGACCACGGGGATGTTATGCGCCTCGGCAAAGCCCTGCAGGTCGCCGCAGGCATCGGCGTAGTGAACACCGCCCCCGGCGACGATCACAGGGCGCTTGGCCGCGCGGATCTTTTCAACAACCCGGTGCAATTCGTGGTGATCGGGGCGGATGCGGCGGCGATACCAGACGCGCGGCTCGAAGAAGCTGGTTGGATAGTCATGGGCCTCGGCCTGCACGTCCTGGCAAAAGGCCAGCGTGACCGGCCCGCATTGCGCCGGGTCCGTCATCGTGGCCATCGCGCGGGGCAGGGCCGTCAGCAGCTGTTCGGGCCGGGTGATCCGGTCGAAATAACGCGAGACCGGGCGGAAACAGTCGTTCGCCGACACGGTGCCGTCCTCGAAATCCTCGACCTGTTGCAGCACCGGGTCCGGGGCGCGGTTGGCAAAGACGTCGCCCGGCACCAGCAGCACCGGCAGGCGGTTCACATGCGCCAGCGCGGCGGCGGTGACCATGTTGGTCGCCCCCGGCCCGATCGACGATGTGACCATCATCGCCCGCTGCCGCCCGCTCTGCTTGGCAAAGGCAATCGCGCTATGGGCCATCGTCTGTTCGTTATGGCCGCGAAAGGTGGGCAGTTCTTCCTGCGCCTGGTACAGCGCCTCGCCCAGCCCGGCGACATTGCCGTGGCCGAAAATGCCCCAGCACCCGGCCAGGAACCTCTCACCATCCTCGGTCATCTGCGCCGAAAGATAGCGCACCATCGCCTGCGCGGCGGTCAGTCGGATCGTCGTCATGTCTCAGTCCTCCCCGCGTGCGGCATCCCAGTGGCCGCAGAGGCGTGCGAAATTGTCCGTCATCTGCGCCACCGCGTCCGCGTCGCTCATGGCGCCCGTCATCCAGGCCTGCGCCGCATCGGCAAAGATCGTGCGGCCCACGGCAAAGCCCTTGACCAGCGGGAAACGCGCCGCGACCTCGAAACTTTCCTTCAGCGCAGCCTCCCCGGCCCCAAGGCCCAACACCACGATACCACGGGTGTTGGGATCGTTCTCCTCGATTGCCTGCACGGTCTTTTGCCATGCCGCGTCCGAGGTCATCGGTTCCAGCTTCCACCAGTCTGGATAGACGCCCAATTCGTAGAACCGCCGGATCACCTTTGCCGTGGTGTCGTCATCGACCGGCCCGGCCTTCGACGGGATCACCTCCAGCAGGAATTCCAGCCGGTTGCGCCGCGCGGCATGGAACAGGCGGGTCACGGTCGCTTCGTGGTCGGCGCGCATCTCGGGCGTGTCGTCGGGGTGGTAAAAACACAGCACCTTGACGACGTGGTCCAGCGGCCATTCGTTCAGCCCGCCGAAATCCGGCCCGATCTCGGGTTCCAGCGTCAGCGGGCGCGATCCGGGCCATTCCACCGGGCGCCCGATCCACAGACCCGTTCCGGCAGCCTTGTAAAGCGCATCGCGCCCCAGGCGGCTGTCCACCAGCAGGCCGTAGCCGGGCCGCCCGTCCGCCACTTGCTTGCAGGCCTGCAGGCACAATTCCTTGAAGGCACCGATCTTCTCGGGCGTGGCGCCGTCCAGCGCTTCCATCTGCATCCGGTGGTCAAAGGCAAAGACCCGCATGGTCGACCAGTCGCCCTTGCGGTTTGTGGCCCAATGCACCTGTTCCAGCTCGGCGTCCTTGCGCAGGGCCTTTTCCTTGACCCCGCGCTGCAGGAAAAACTCCAGCTCGGCCCAGGAGGGATAGGCGGGGGTGCAGCCGTGGCGCGAGACGGCGAAGGCGCCGCAGGCGTTGGCATAGGTCAGTGCGGTGGGCCAGTCCCGGTCGGTCAGCCAGCCTTTCAGCAGGCCGGACATGAAACCGTCACCGGCGCCCAGCACGTTGAAGACCTCGATGGGAAAGCCCGGGCCACTCTGCCCTTCGTCCAGGGTGTCCGCGATCTCTCCGGTGAAGGCGACGGCGCCCATCGGGCCGCGCTTGCAGACCAGTGTCGCGCCCGACACCTTGCGGACATTGCGCAGCGCCTGGATCGTGTCCGTGGTGCCGCCGGCGATATGGAACTCTTCCTCGGTGCCGACGATCAGGTCGAACAGATGCAGCGTTCTTTGCAGCTTGGCCGTGACCGCGTCCGAGGCGATAAAGCGGTTTTCGCCGTCACCGTGCCCGGACAGCCCCCAGAGGTTCGGGCGATAGTCGATGTCCAGCGCCGTCTGCATCCCGTTCCCGCGCGCGATGTTCAGCGCCTTGAGCACCGCCGCTTCGGTGCGCGAATGTGACAGGTGCGTGCCCGTGGCGACGACTGCCCGCGCCTGCGTGATGAACCCCTCGTCTATGTCATCCTCGCACAGTGCCATGTCGGCGCAGTTGTCGCGGTAGAAGATCAGCGGGAACTGTTCCTGGTCGCGGATGCCCAGCAGCACCAGTGCGGTCAGGCGTTCAGGATCGGTGACGACGCCGCGCGTGTCGACGCCTTCTTTCCGCAGCTCCTCGGTGATGAACCGGCCCATGTGTTCATCGCCCACGCGGGTGATCAGAGCCGATTTCAGGCCCAGCCGCGCGGTCCCGGCGGCGATATTGGTGGGCGAGCCGCCGATATACTTGTTGAAGCTCGCCATATCTTCGAGCCGCCCGCCGATCTGCGCGCCATAGAGGTCCACCGAGGACCGGCCAATGGTGATCACATCCAGGGTCTTGCCCATGCCTATCCGCCTTTCCGGGTCGTCGAAACATCCGCGCCGCTCTCCTCAGCGCGGCGCATGTTGGCGCAAACCTGAGCCGAGAGGGGCCCGCGGTCAATTCCCCGCAATCCGAATCCTCTCATTCATGAGGGGAGATGAGAGGTATTTCGAGAGGGTTTTCTGCCAAATGAGATGAAGCGTATCAGGCGAGGTCGTGTTGGACCGTTTTGATCCGGAGGCACCGGTATGTCCGACGCGTCCTTGCGACCTGGGGCGGGGCATTCTGACGGGTGAGCCCGGCGGTCTGAGGGTTTTGTACAAAATGCAGAAAACGCCGTACGTTTTGTACAAAACGTACATGGCCGGATGGCCGCGCCGACATCGTCAAACCGACTCGGGCAGGTACAGATCGGGGCGTAGGAAATGCTGTCCGGGGGTGGGGCTTTCCTGCTGCTGAACGGCGGCGACCATCAGCGCCACCGTGTCGTTGCAGAGCTGTTCCAGCGGCGTGGCAATCGACATCTCCGCATAACGATCGGCCAGCGCGGCGCGCGATTCCGGGATCAGCTCGTGCAGGATCAGCGTCACCTGGCCGGGCGCCCGCGCCTCGCGCAGGGCGGCAATCGCGCCCTCCATGCCGCCGCCCGAACAGTACAGCCCTTTGAGATCCGGATGCCGCTGCAACAGTTCCAGCGTGGTTTCGTAGGTCAGTTGCCGCGTCTCCAGGTTCACCATCGTGTCGAGGATGCGGAAGTCTGGCGCGAACTCCCTGAAATAGCTTCGAAAACCCGTCTCGCGCAGCTCGTGCCCGTGCCAGCGGTAGCCGCCGACGAAGACCGCCAGCTTGCCCGGGCTGCCCACGGTGCGGAACATCATGTGGGCAGCGATGCGGCCTGCCTTCATGTTGTTCAACCCGATATAGCCCTGCCGCACGCCCTGCGCGAAATCGTTGAGCATGGCGAAACAGGGCACCCCCTGCGCCTGCAACTGGGCAACGGTATCGGTGATCTGGACGTGGTTGACCGCCGAGGCCGCCAGCGCATCGCAGCGGTCGGCCAGGCCGGTCAGCAAGCCCGCGATGTCGCCGGGGCTTTGCGAAGGCGCGAATTCCACCGCGAACGACCCGCGAATGCCCGGCGCCCGCGCCACAGCCGCCTCCATCTCGCGCGCGACGTCCTGCCAGAACGGCTGCCGCGCCTTGGGAAAGACAAAGCCGAATCGCACCTCCGGCAGGTCCGCGAACATCCGCTGCCCGATCAGCGCGGCGGCATGGTAACCGATGCGCTGGGCGGCCTCGTAGACGCGGCGAGCGGTCTCCTCGCGCACCTTGGCCCGCCCGTTCAGCACGCGGTCAACGGTGGCGACGCTGACCCCCGCCTCGCGGGCCAGATCGGTGATGGTCGGACGTTTGGCCATGTCATGTCCTGACGATTGATGAATTGTGCGCGCGCATCATGAGGGTTTTTGCAAGAAATCCAATCCCCCGGTTGCAATCTCTCTGGGAAGAATCGCGTCACGCGGCTAGGGCTGAGGTGCAAAACGGGAGGGCAGCATGGCAGGATTGGGGATCGGGCTGATCGGGACGGGCTTCATGGGCAAGACCCATGCATTGGCCTGGGGCGCCGCGCGGGCGGTTCTCGGGCGCGACCTGCCCGAAGTGCGTCTGGAGATGCTCTGCGATACGCCCCAGGACCGAGCCGCAGAGATGGCGGACCAGTTCGGCTTTGCCCGCGCGACAGGGGATTGGCGCGCGCTTGTCACCGATCCGGCGGTCGACGTGGTCTCAATCACCACGCCGAACAACCTGCATCACGAAATGGCCTGCACCGCGCTCAGGGCGGGCAAACATGTCTGGTGCGAAAAGCCGATGGCGCTGACCCTGGCCGAGGCCGAAGAGATGGCGCAGGCGGCGCATGAGGCCGGGGCCGTCACGATGGTAGGCTACAATTACATCCGGAACCCGGCCTTTCTGCACGCGAAAAAGCTGATCGAGGAGGGGCGTATCGGCCGTGTCGTGCATGTGCGCGGCTGGGTGGACGAAGATTACCAGGCTGACCCCGATCTGCCCTGGACCTGGCGTGCGCGGCTGCAGGACGCGGGCCTTGGCACGCTGGGCGACCTGGGCTGTCACCTGGTGTCGATGGTGGTTGGCCTTGCCGGACCGATCGAGAGCCTTGTCGCCGACACGCAGATCATCCACGACACGCGCCCCTTGCCCGACGGATCGGGCCGGGGTGCGGTCGAGAACGAGGATACGGCGACGGCCCTCTTGCGATTTGCCAATGGCGCGCATGGGTCGATCTCCAGTTCTCGGTCGGCCTGGGGCCGCAAGAACAAGCTCGATTGGGAGATCCACGGCACCAGGGGGATGATCTGCTTTGCACAGGAGCGGATGAACGAATTGCAGATCTACCTGAACGAGGGGCCCAAGTCGGAACAGGGATTCCGCACGATCCTGTCCGGCCCGGAACATCCGCCCTTTGGCGCCTTTGTGCCAGCGCCTGGGCATCAGCTGGGCTTTGGCGACCTCAAGACCATCGAGGCGGCGGACCTGCTAACGGCCATCCGCGACGGTGGGCAGGCCTATCCGTCGATGCAGGACGCCTTGGTGTTCGAACGTGTGATCCACGCCATCGCCGACAGTGCCCGGCGGGGCTGTTGCCGGGTGACCCTCTAGGCTTGTTCAGACGTTCGGGTCCTCGGCGGCCTTTTCCAGCGTGTCGAAGGTTTGCATCAGCAGATCGATCTGGCTTTTGTCCAGGTAGGCGCGCAGGGCCTTCTGGCGGGCCTGCATCCTGGGCATCGTGCGCTCAAAAACCTTGCGCCCCTTCTCCGTCAGGTCGAGGTACAGCGCGCGGTTGTCTGTCTGGTCGCGGGTCACGCTCAGGTAGCCCTCGGCGTTCAAAGACTTGACGTTGCGGCTGATCAGACCCTTGTCCATCGCGGTCATCCGCGACAACTGCGCCGAGGTGCAGGGCCCTCCGTCGCCGATCACGGCGATGATGCGCCATTGGGTGATGGTCACGCCCGAGTGTTCCCGCAGGATGCGCGAGGCCTGCGCGTTGAGCTTGGACTGCACCCTGGCAAAGCGATAGGTGAGGAAATTGGCCAGCGGGGCCCGCTGCGGCCCGCCCGTGTCGTGATTGGAGTCCATTCGAAATTCTGTCCTTGCCCGGAAGGTAATGCCCAGAGGCGGCGCGCCCATGACAAGGTAGCTGTGCCATTCCGGGTCAGGCAAGTGTCAAACCGTGCTATTTGCGGCCCACCTGGGACAGGAGAACGGTTTAGGACATAGGCCCCGCCCGGTGACGGGCGGGGCCCGCGGTGTCAGTACTGGCAGACCGTGGTTGCGGTCTGCAGGACGGCGCCGGGCGTGTTGGGCAGGCGCATGAAGGTCACGCGGCGGTTTTCCGGCGCGTCGGGGTAGGCCTCGTTCTTGAGGACATATTCCCCCCAGCCGACCGGGTAGAGCGGCACGCCCACATAGGCCCCTTCCAGGATACGCGTCACCGAGGCCGCGCGGCGCAGGCTGAGATCGCAGTTGTAGCCTGCCGAGCCAACGGCATCGGTGTGGCCCACGACCGCATAAGAGGTGCCCTGCAGCGCGGGATCGTTCAGTGCGGCGATCAGCGTGTTGATCTTGCCGCTCTGGTCCTGCCGGACCTTGTCGCTGTCATAATCGAATTCGATTGTGATAGCGACTGACGGGATCACGACCTTGCCCGTCTTGGGCGGTTCAGGAGCGTCGTAGTTCAAAGGTTTCGGCTCGTCGTAGCGCGCCGTCACGGGCTCCTGGGGCTTGGGTTTCGCCGTGTCGGTGTAGGTCGGTGTGGGCGGAGGGGGGGCCTTGCTGACAGTGACCTTGTTGTTGTCCAGGTCCAGCACCAGCGTTTCATACTCCACCCCCGGTCCCGCGCTTTCCAGCGCGATCCCGTCCGGGTCGATATCCACACCGGCGCAGGTCGCTGCGTCGGGGTTTAGCAGGCAATTGGCCATCGCGCTTTTCGGCTGCGGTTTGATATCTACCAGGGGATCGTCGCCCGGGATGAAGATTTCGCCACTCTGCGCAAGGCCTGCCGCAGGGGGCAGGCCAAGGCAGAGAGCGACGCCAAGGAAAAGCTTTCGCATCGCTCTCGTCTCCTCAGTAATCGCGGACCACGACCGAGATCTGGGCCTTGGTCACGTCGGGGTTGTGCTTGGACACGGCGCGGTAGTCTACGCCGCTTGCGGTGTGCTTCTTGTCCTTGGCGTCTGCGTCGAGGTCAAGAATGAGGGTTTCCTTGACGATGCCCTCGTAGTGATCCTTGGAGACGGTCTTGTGACCGGCTGCGCAGGACACCTTGGAGGTATCGCGGGTCGCCTTCTTGATGGCCGCGTCGCCACCGTTGCAGATCGCCAGGATTGTCTCCAGCCCCGGTTCGGAGGTGCGCAGAGCGCCCTTCGGCGGGAAGACGTACTGGGTGCCGCCCGGGATGACGATGTCATCGAGGCCCGGGAAGGGGTACAGCACGCAGCTGTCGTGATCGTCGTCGATCGAGATCAGCGTCAGGCGGCAGTCGTGGCGCGGTTCGATGAAGACCCGCAGTTCGTCACCGACCTTGTAGGTGGGCTTGTCGGTGTAGACGGTCAGGTGGCTCTGGGCTGCGGCCGAATGCTGGACCGGATCATAGTCGTCGCCGTATTTCTTGGCGTCGTCATGCGTCTTGATCGGTTCCTTGCCGGTCACGACATAGTCCTTGTCCGTGGGCGTGTAGTCGGCGTCTTTCTTGACGACCTTGGTGTCCACATAGCCATCGTCCTTGATCACTTTCACCTTCTTGGCCGGCGGCTCGTAGTCGGTGTCCTTGACCACCTGCTTGACCGAGTAGGACAGGTCCGCCGTCACGACATGGTCGGTCTTGTACGGGTAGTAGTCCGTCAGTTTTTCAAGCAGGACCGGGTAGGCCGCCGTCCATTCGTCGCGCGCAATCGGCGAGGTGTCGAGACGGGTCAGCAGGCTGGCCATCTCGTGCCCGGCAAAGGCCATCCGGCTGCGCAGCGCGTCCGAGGTCAGGCCAAGTTCGTTGGCCGCCTGGTCGAAGTCGATGAAGTAGTCGACGTGGTAGACGAAGAGGCCGCGCACCGGCTCCAGGCCTGCGGCCTTGGTGTCGGGTTCGATGCCTGCGCTGGCCAGGGTGTCCAGGAAGGCTTCCATGTCGCGCTGGAAGTACTCGTTCACAACATCCTTGCCGGGATAGATTGCGTCGATGGTCTGACGCGCCGAGGCCGACAGGGACAGGTTGTTCAGGGCGACGTCACGCACGGTGTCGTCGTTGAACCGCATGCCCTTGGAGTGGCACGAGATGCACGAGATGCCGTTGACCACCTCGCCGGTGCCGTCGGGATAGTCGGTGTCGCGCACGATCGAGGTCGGGCCGACGTTCAGACGATCGCCTTCGGCGGTGTTGAGGTAATAGGCATGGAAGCCGTTGGGCAGTGTAAAGATCGACTCGCCGCCATCGTGGAGGAAGGCAAGATCGGGGCCGTAGGCCTCTGTCGGACCCAGCGGGAACTCGAAGAAGCTCTGACGCTTGGCCGACCCGGCAAAGTCATAGGAGGTCCAGAAAAAGCCGGTGCCCATCGGGTGACGTTCGATCAGGCGGTTGTGCGTCGAAACGCCCGAGTCCTGAAAGCCGGCGCGGATGACCTGCTCGTTCAGGATGTTCTTCTTCATGTCGATGTTCAGCAGCTTTTCCAGCCCATGCACCGTGTCGGGCAGGCCCAGCATGTCATAGTACATGGGCGAAACCGAAGCGGTCGCGGCGAACCAGTCGGCGCGGATGACCGGGATCTTGGTCCCGGCCAGGTGCTGCAGCGAGCCCAGGTAGGGGTCGGTGTCGCTTTCCATGCCGTAGGGGTACTGCGCTTCCATGTAGCCCCAGGTTTCATGCGTCCAATCGAGATCGGGCAGGAAGACTCGCAGCAGGATGCCGTGCTCGTCGACCTTTTCGAACTTGTAGACGTTGGGGTTCCAGCTCAGCGCGTTCAGCAGTTTGACCGTCGCCGCCAGGTAGGCGGTGTAGTTCTCGTCGGTGACGTCCGGGTCGTTCCACATCGGCCGCATCGAAATATAGCGGACGCGGTCACGACGGTTGGTCGGCAGGCTCTGCATGTCGGCATGGGCCATCGCGTACATGTCCGCAAGCGAGATGTAGGTGCGCGGCTCGGGCGCGGTGTCGCCCAGAGCGACGATCCAGTCCTGCAGTTGCTGCAGCTCTGCCTCGTTCGGCACGCAGCTGGGGTCCCAGCAGTTGTCCGGCATCGCCGGCGCGCCGCCGGTGATGACCTGGTACAGCTTGGACTTGGACGGTTCGCCCACGGCCACGAACTTGGGGTCATGGGACAGGCGGCGCAGGTCGAGGACGTGGCCGAAACCCGCCTTCGGCGTGGTCAGCCCGTCGCCGAGCGCGCCTTGCTGGTGGCAGTCGGCGCAGTACTTGTCCAGAACCGCGTATGCTGCCTTTTCCTGGGCGGTCGCATCGGCGGGCAACTGGTAATCCAGCTCCTCCGGGTCGACCAGCTTGGTCTGGTCCTGCGCCAGTGCGGGCAGGCCGAAAGCGGTCGTCAGGGCGATGACGCTCACCTTCATCAGGTCGTTGGGTTGCATAACATCTTCTCCTGTTCAAAGAGGGATTGGGGTGGAATTCGAATTATTGGCACCGGATCGAGAGGTATTTCTTCGAGGCCCAGCCGGTCACTCCGCCTCTGCCCCGGTGGGGGTTCTGGCACTGTCCCGAGAGGCAGCGGACCTGGGCCCAGTTGCCGCTCTGGTTCAGCACCCTGAGGGTGTCGCCGAGATATGTCTCGGAGATGATCCGGCCGCGGGTACTGGCTTGCGTCCGGATGTTCAGGAAGCCGCTCCCGTTGTTGCGGGTGTGACTGTTGTAGTGGTTCAGGTTCACCACGGTGGCGGTACATTGCGTCACCGGGCGCTGTCGCGGCTTGTCCGAAGCCAGGTAGCGGTTGGAGACCCAGCCGTCCTGGCCGTTCGACAGGCGCACGTTGTTCCAGCCGCCGTTCTGGTTCAGCACGGTCACCTTGTCGCCAAAGTCGATCCGGTTGACGACGCCGTATTGCGTGCCCGGCCCGGAACGGACGTTCAGGTGATCGGTCCCGGTGACATACATCGGGAAGGTGCGGCTGGGCGGCGGCGTCACCACCTTTTCCGGCGTCTTGAGAAAGGTGATACGGTCGATCACCACGCGCGAGATGCAATCCGTGTCTGCGCCGCAGCGATCGCGGGTGTTTATGCGCCAATTCTGCTGGTCGGATGCACTCACCGGGCGCGCGGGGTTCTTGTAGGCGCGCTCCATTTCCTCGTCGAGGCCGGCAAGGTACCGGTCACCGCAGATCGTGCGCTCGGTCGTGTTGAGGTTGGGCGAAGTGCACCACCACAGCAGCGGTTCTTCGGGGCGGGTATCGACCACCGGGGGAACCGGTTCTTCGGGTGTCTCGGCAATGGTGCATTGGCGCGCGACATAGGACTTGGCCAGGATCGAATAGCCGTGGTCGCCGCAGACCTGCAGGTAGGCCTCGTAGGCAAAGCATTCGTCGAATTCCTTGGCCTCGGCATAGAGCGCGTCGCACAGCGCCAGTTCCGGGGCGAGCTCTTCCGGCGGCAGCGGCCGGCCGCTGCCCTCCTCGCCGGGCGCCGGGGCCGGCGGTGGCGTGACGGGGTCCGGGGCGCCGGGCACGACGGCGGCCTTGAGCACCGTGGACTGGGCCAGGATGTCGGCCATCGGGATGGCATAGTTGACCGCGTCGCGGTTCGACCCGGCGTGATGCAGGCCGACGACCTTTTGCAGCGAGGCGTCGATCACCGGTGAGCCGGAGTTGCCCGGCAGCGTGTCGCAGGTGTGCAGCAACTGGCGGTTCGACAGGGCGGGCGCATTGGCGCGGCACTTCTCGCGGCTGATGCGCTGGGCTTCTCCCATCGGGTGGCCGATAACCCAGTAGGGATCGTTGTCCTGCGGGGTGACGGCGGCCAGATCCAGCGTGCCGAAATCGGCCGAGGGATCGCCAATCACCTCGAGCACTGCGTAATCGAGATCCTTGGAGGTCTCGACCGGCGTCGGCACGACCGTATAGCGGCGGGTTCCTTCGTCGACGCCAGGCTGGCGATAGCCGGCCACGAAAAGGATCGAGTCGATCCGCGTGGCGCCGGCCCGTTCATTGTCGAGGATGCCGGGCACGCAGTGATGATTGGTCAGGATGTGCTTGTCGTCGACGATGAAGGCGGTGCAGGGGTAGACGCCGGTATCGGTGAGGATGTCCAGACGGCCCACGGCCAGCCCCATCTTGGAAAAGACGCTGTTGGGGGAATAGTTCAGGATCGGCTCGTTGTTGTAGTCGCCGATGGCAAGTTCGAGGTTGATGTCGCTGCCGCCGCCTGCCGTCTGGTTTCGGCGCAGAACGACACTGCCAAAGCTCGTCCGGTCGAAACCGACGAACTCCTGCGCCCGGGTTTGAACGGGCAAAAAGGCCGCCAGTCCCAGCGAGGTGATCAGTGTGGCCATTGCAGCGGCGGTACGCACGGTATCCATCCTTCGAAAAAAGGTTTGTCATCAAGATGATTTCAGTTTGTTCAGAAGGGGCCGTTGCGTCAACGAAGGAAAACCCGACCCTGCAAAAAGTCGGGCAAATTCCGGTATTTGAGAGGGGCTAGGCGGGGGTGGGGCGCCCGGTGGCTACAATACGCGGGACAGGAAGGCCCGCGTGCGGGTCTCTTGCGGTGCGCCAAAGACCTGCGAGGGCGGCCCGGATTCGAGGATGCGGCCCTGGTCGAGAAAGCAGACCGTGTCCGCAAGTTCACGCGCAAAACCCATCTCATGCGTGGCCAGGACCATCGTCATGCCTTCGGCCCGCAGTTGCCTAAGAACATCCAGAACCTCGCCCACCAGCTCGGGGTCCAGTGCCGATGTGATCTCGTCGAACAGCATGATTTCGGGGCGCATCGCCAGCGCCCGCACGATGGCGACCCGCTGTTGCTGTCCGCCGGACAACTGGTCGGGATAGTGCTGCATCCGGTCGCCCAGGCCAAAACGGGTGAACAGCTCGGCGATACGCGGTTCCAGTGCGGCCCGGTTGTGACCGTGGATGCGGCGCGGCGCCAGCATGGCGTTGTCCATCGCCGTCATGTGCGGGAACAGGTTGTAGCTCTGGAAGACCATGCCGATGCGCTGGCGCACCGGCTGTGGGTCGAAGCCGGGTTCGGAGATGTCCGTCCCGTCCAGCGTGATGGTGCCGTCGTCGATCGGTTCCAGCAGGTTCAGGCAGCGCAGCAGCGTGGATTTACCGGACCCGGATGCGCCGATGAGGCAGATCATCTGGCCAGTGGTGATGTCCAGGTCGATGCCGCGCAGGACCTCGTTGCCGCCAAAGCTCTTGCGGACGTTTTTCAGGGAAAGTGTCGGCATCAGCTACGGGCCTTGCGCTGGCGGTTCATGAGGTGGTCGGCGTAGCGGGTCGCGGGGATGGTGATCGCCAGAAAGATCAGCGCGGCGCCGACATAGGGCGTGAAATTGGCCAGCAGCGACTTGTAGACACCGGCCTGGCGGAAGATCTCGACCGGGCCGATGAAGCTGAGCAGGGCCACGTCCTTTTGCAGCGCGATGAAGAGGTTCATATTGGCGGGCACCACGCGTCGGATCGCCTGCGGCAGGATCACGAAGCGCATCGCATCAGACGGCGACAGGCCCAGCGACAGCGCCGCCGCGCGCTGGCTTTCGTGGATCGACTCGATGCCCGACCGGACGACTTCGGCGACATAGGCGGAATAGACGAGGATCAGCGCCAGCGACCCCCAGATATAGGGCGAGTTCCACGGGCGCGGCAGGCCCAGTCCCGGAATGCCGAAGCCGATCAGGTAGATGACCAGGATCACCGGCAGGCCGCGAAAGATATCCGTGTAGAGGATCGCGGCCAGTTTCACCGGGTAGAGCGCGGGCGTACGCAGGTCACGCGCGATGGCCACCGCCAGCCCCAGCGCCGCGATCAGAGGGGCGCACCAGGCAAAGATCGCGATGTCCAGGAGGAAGGCCTCGAGCAGGCCCGGAAAGGTCTTGGCAAAGACCTCGCCGTTGAAAAAGCTGCGTTGGACCCGGTCCCAGCCGGGAGCCATCGGAACAAACACGACGATGGCCAGGACAACCGCCAGGGTCGATCCGGCGGCGATCAGGTTGGCGCGTCGGCGCTGGCGGGTCTCGAAGATCTGTCTGCGGGTGGGCATCAACTGTCCGTCAGGCATGGGGCGGCGGGGCGGGGGGCTCTGCCCCCGGCCCTTCGGGCCTCCCCCGAGGTACTTGGAAAACCAAAGAAG
>NZ_JARAMO010000084.1:0-27221 GCF_028807275.1 Mameliella sp. AT18 | reverse complement strand
CGCCGGGCCGGACCAGCTGGTGAAGGCCTCGACATGGCCGCCATTGTCCATGTCACCCGCGGCCGGACCCGACCAGGAGGTAAATGCTTCGACTGCATCGCCGGATTCGCGCGTACCGGTCGCCGGACCGGACCAGGATGTGTAGGCTTCGACAGAGGCACCCGCGAACAGGTCGCCATCGGCCGGGCCCGACCACGAGGTGAACGCCTCGACAGCGTCGCCGGCAAAGGCGCTCGTTTCCGATTTGGAAACGGTTTCTTTAGGGGTGTGCAGCTTGATGAGGGCAGTCATGGGATCGCTCCTTTTTCAGGTTGAGCAGCTATGCCCTTGAAATCTGCACGCAAAAATAGTTTGCAAAAAAGTTAATTCTTGTTAAGGTTGTTTAAAGAAAAGTTTATCCACAGATGCGATTCGCGCAGGCGTTTCGGATCGCGAGACAATACGAGTTATCCCCAGGAACAAATTTCCTGTGGATAATTTCGGACTTTGCAGTGCAACGGCACTTTGCAAACCGGCAAACCTCCGAATCATCCCCGAATCAAGCGAGTTCCAGTGGGTGCTTTGTGCCAGGCGTTACGCTGATAGGTTGCAGAATGGTCACAAAGCACAACCAAACTGATACAAAACAAGGCTTTTCCTGACGCGCTTGACCGTCAGCCCCGCGCCTGCGATCCATGAGCCCCGAACCGGCAGGAGAAACGCGCCATGAAGATCGCCACCTTCAACATCAACGGCATCAAGGCCCGCCTGCCCGCCGTTCTCGATTGGCTGGACGAGGCGCAGCCGGACGTCGTGCTCTGCCAGGAGATCAAGTCGGTCGATGAGAATTTCCCGCGCGAGCCCTTCGAGGACCGCGGCTACAACGTCGAGACACACGGTCAGAAAAGCTTTAACGGCGTGGCGATCCTGTCCAAGCGCCCGCTCGAGGATGTCCGGCGCGGCCTGCCCGGCGACGACGAGGACGAACAGGCACGCTGGATCGAAGCGACCGTCATGGGAGACGACCAGGCCGTGCGTGTCTGCGGGCTGTACCTGCCCAACGGCAACCCGGCACCCGGTCCGAAATACGACTACAAGCTGGCCTGGATGGAACGCCTCGAAGCCCGCGCGCGCGAGTTGCTGGCCGAGGAGATGCCCGCGCTGATGGCCGGCGACTACAACGTGATCCCCCAGGCCGAGGATGCCGCGCGCCCCGAGACCTGGACAGAGGACGCCCTGTACCTGCCGCAGACCCGCGCGGCCTTTCGCCGAATCCTGAACCTCGGCTACACGGAGGCGTTTCGCGCACGGACCCAGGCGCCCGGGCACTACAGTTTCTGGGATTACCAGGCCGGCGCCTGGCAACGGAACAACGGCATCCGCATCGACCACCTGCTGCTGACACCCGCCGCCGCGGACCTGATGACCGATTGCCAGATCGACTCTGCCATTCGCGGTCGCGAAAAGCCCTCTGACCATGTTCCGGTGTGGATCGACCTCGCCGCCTGACCACCGCCGCCCCTGCCCGGCTTGACGCGCGTGCCTTGCACGCCGCCCGCCACCGCACTAATTTTGTAACAGACACCAGACGCGTGGAGACGCCTTATATGCCGATGTATGCCCAGGAAATCGAGGACCTGTTGCGCCAGTCCTTTCCAGACGCCAAGATCACCGTCGATGGAGAAGACGGCGTGCACATGTCGGCGATGGTCATCGACGAAAGCTTTCGCGGCAAGAACCGGGTTCAGCAACAACGCGCCGTCTATGCGGCGCTCAAGGGCAAGATGGACGGTCCCAGCGGCGCACTTCACGCCCTCGCTCTCACAACAAAGGCCCCAGACTGATCCGATATGCCCCTAGGCGTCATCGTCCCCCTGCTGCTCCTGCCCTTTCTTGCCATTTTCGTCTACGCGGCATGGCATGAATACCGACGTTTCAGGAAAGAAGGCAGGTCGACCTACGGTTTGACGTATGACCCGGAATCGAACACCACCTTCGTGGGAACGATCCCGGACAGCGGGGACAGCTATGACCCAGAGGACTACGACCCCGAGAATTCCGGATCGGACGCGGGACAGGACGGCACCCCGGCCGATGACACGGACACAAACCACAACGAACAGGACAACCGCAAATGACCGACGTAAAGACCCGTATCGACGACACCGTCAAATCCAATGACGTCGTGCTCTTCATGAAGGGCAACAAGACCATGCCGCAATGCGGTTTCTCCAGCCGCGTGGCCGGCGTGCTCAACTACATGGGCGTCGACTACCAGGACGTGAACGTGCTCGAGGATGACGGGTTGCGCCAGGGGATCAAGGATTTCTCCGACTGGCCGACCATCCCGCAACTTTACGTCAAGGGTGAGTTCGTCGGAGGCTGCGACATCATCACCGAGATGACCCTCTCGGGCGAGCTGGACCAGCTGTTCGACGACAAGGGCGTGACCTACAACAAGGAAGCCGCAGACAAGATCCGCGAAGCCAACGCCTGAGCCATGCGCCTGGCATGACACAACGAACGGGCGGGGATTTCCCTGCCCGTTTTTCTTTGATCCCTTGCATTTCAGAAAAGGAGTTTCACCGTGGAGATTTTCGTTGCTGCCGTCCTGATCCTGGCCTCATTCGCCGGAACCGGCCTGATCGCCTATGCCATTCGCCACGGCCAAAAGCGCCGCGAGGCGCTGAAGGCTATGTCCGCGGAACGGGGATGGACCTTTGACTATCAGCCGCAAAGCGGCGGGCGTGGCAGCCGAACGGTGATTTCCGATCCGTCCGAGGGCTGGGAGCTTGTGCTCTATTACCGGTCCAATTCCTCTACCGGCGGCACGAGCAGCCATTGGACGGAATTCACCCAGCCCCGGCTGGCCTTGCCGGACGGCATGGCGCTGCTTGGACCCGACATTCCCGAAAAGACCGCCGCGATGGCCGACATGATGCTGGACAAGATGGGCGGGGGCGGCTTTGGCCAGATGGTGCTGAACAAGATGACCGGTGGACTCGCCGCCGAAGCGGCGGACCTGCGGTCGGTGCCCGGTGACGGGTCCGGCACACTTTTTGCGACCCCGGGGCGCGAAACAGCCCTGGACGCCGTCCGCGAGGCCCCGGAACTGCTTGAGGCCCGCAGCGGGCGGAACGAGGCGCAACAGCCCATCGTCGCGCTGAGCCGTCACGGCATGCGGCTGAGGTTGCGCCATATCCTGCGTCGCCCCGAGGACATCGACGGTTTTGTCGATCTGGGCCGTGCTGTGACGCGGCGGCTCGACGGGTGACGCACCCGGGACGAAAGGCCGTTACTCTGCCTTTGCCTCGTCGAAACTGTTGGCAAGCGCCTCGGCGCGGGCGGCGATCTCGGCCAGGGCGTCCGTCACGTCCTCCGGGATCACGGGAACCTCGACCTTTTCCGGCGAAGGTCCGGGCTTGTTCTTCAGGTCCGCTAGGTCGGCCTCGACCGACTTCAGCTTGTCCTGCGCCTCACGCAGGCGCTCTTCGAGGCCCGCGGTCTTGTCAGCCAGCATCAACCCCGCCATCAGCAGCATCCGCGCCTCGGGCATCCGCCCGATCTGCGTCACCAGGACCTGCGCCTCGGTGTCCAGAAGCTGTGCGGCGGACAGCAGGTATTGTTCCTCGCCCTGCTGGCAGGCCACTTCAAAGCTGCGGCCACCGATCTTGATCTCGACTTCCATCTGGCTCATCCCTGTGCCTCCCCGTCTGCGGCCTCGGCCAGGAGCGGGCCGAGGGCCTCGATCACGGCGCCCGTCTCTGCCGCATCCGCCGCCCGAATGGTGCGCATCGCATCAAGTTCGGCCTGCAGACCGCGGTTGATCAGCTCCGGATCGCCCACCCCTTGCGCATTCGCCTCGCGCAGCGCGGTATTGGTGGCAATCAACTCTTCATTGGAAGCACGCAGGTCCTGCAGCTGGTCATCCAGCGCGGCCAGGGCCCCGGACGAAGGCGCGGCGGGGGCCTCGGTGGCCTGCGCCTCGAGCTCTGCCAGCCGGGCACGCAAGACGCGCAGCCGCTCTTCAAGCTGGGCATTGGCCATCTTCTCGTCTTCCAGCGCCTCTTCCAGCTCCGTGACATCCGGGGCCCCGGCCACCTCGGCCTGCGGCGCGGTCTCGTCTTCGGCGGCTTCTTCCGGCTCCGGCGCCGGTTCCGGGCCGACCTCTGCCCTGGCCTCGGCCAGGGCGCGTTCCAGCTGGGCTGCGGCCTCTGCCTTGACGGCGGAAATCGCCGCGTCCCGATCGGCCTCTGCCTGTTCGCGGGCCGCCGCCACGGCGGCCTCGCGGGCTTCTTCGGCCTGCGCCAGGGCGTTGGCGACAGCCATGTCACGCTCTGCCTCGGCGGCGTCACGCGCTGTCGCAAGCGCGGTATCACGGTCCACCTCGGCCTGCTCACGCGTGGCGGCCAGCGCTTCCTGCGCCTCTGCCAATGCCTGTTCCGCCGCTTCCGCGCGGCTGCGCAATGCTTCGTAATCCGCGGGTTCGGCGGCGCTGCGGTCCAGCCCGTCGATCCCCTGTCCGATACGATCCAGCGCGCGCGTGATGCGCGCCTGCAAGTCCTCGATCTGGCTCATCTGCCCTGCTTCGTCCTCTTGCCCGGCCTGGCGGCCTCAATCCCGCGCGGCCCATCGCGATACGGAACGAATCGTCCCGCATCCGGTCAATGAAAGTTTAACAAGCGGAAAAGGAAAATGCGCCCCCTTATCTTCCAAGGCCTTAGACGGCGCCCTTCATGCACTGCCCCGCGCTTGGCTTGCACTTCGGCGCGGGGCTGCTATTCACGCCGCAAACCCCCAGCCAGAGGATCGAAACCCGGTGGATATCCAAGAGCTTCGCACCCGCAACCCTGATCATTGGATGCGCGCCACGGCGATCCGTGCGCTTGCGCTCGACGCCGTCGCCGCGGCCAATTCCGGCCATTCGGGCATGCCCATCGGCATGGCGGACGTGGCCACCGTGCTCTACTCCAAGCACCTGAAATTCGACGCGTCCCGCCCGGATTGGGCCGACCGCGACCGGTTCATCCTGTCGGCGGGCCACGGCTCGATGCTGCTCTACTCGCTGCTCTACCTTTGTGGCGACCCGGAAATCACCCTCGACGAGGTCAAGAATTTCCGCCAGCTGGGCGCCAAGACCGCCGGCCACCCGGAGAATTTCCTGGCCAAGGCGATCGAGACCACGACCGGCCCGCTGGGCCAGGGCATCGCCAACTCCGTCGGTTTCGCCATCGCCGAAGAGTCCCTGCGCGCCCGCTTCGGCAAGAAGCTGATCGATCACAACACCTATGTCATCGCCGGTGACGGCTGCCTGATGGAAGGTGTCAGCCAGGAGGCCCTGGGCCTTGCCGGTCGCTATGAGCTGGGTCACCTGATCGTCTTCTGGGACAACAACGACATCACCATCGACGGCAAGGTCTCGCTGTCGGATCGCACCGACCAGGTTGCGCGTTTCAAGGCGTCGGGCTGGCACGTGCAGGAAATCGACGGCCACGACCCCGAGGCCATCGACGCCGCAATCGTCGAGGCCAAGAAGACCTCGCAGCCCTCGATGATCGCCTGCAAGACCCATATCGCCCTGGGCCACGCGGCGCAGGACACGTCCAAGGGTCACGGCGCGCTGACCAACGCCGATCAGAACGACGCGGCCAAGGCCGCCTGGGGCTGGACCTCCGGTGCCTTCGACATTCCCGCCGAGATCAAGACCTGGTGGGAAGAGGTCGGCGCGCGCGGTGCCGCCGAGCGCGAGGCCTGGGAAACCCGGTTCGCCGAGACCAGCGCGGCACGGCAAAAGGAATTCACCCGGGTCATGGACGGCGAGGCGCCGAAAAAGCTCTCTGCCGTGGTCAAGGCGCTGAAAAAGCAGGTCTCGGAAACCGCGCCCAAGGTCGCGACCCGCAAGGCCAGCGAGATGGCGCTTGAGGTCATCAACCCGATCATGCCGGAAACCATAGGCGGTTCCGCCGACCTGACCGGATCGAACAACACGCTGACCGGCGATCTGGGCGTCTTCGACACCGACAATCGCAAGGGCCGTTACATCTACTTCGGCATCCGTGAACACGGCATGGCCTCGGCGATGAACGGCATGGGCCTGCATGGCGGCGTGCGCCCCTACGGCGGGACCTTCATGGCCTTCACCGACTATGCCCGCCCGGCCATGCGCCTGGCCGCGCTGATGAAGACGCCCACCGTCTTTGTCATGACCCATGACTCCATCGGCCTGGGCGAAGACGGCCCGACCCACCAGCCGGTCGAACATGTCGCGATCAGCCGCGCCACGCCGAACACGCTGGTGTTCCGTCCCGCAGACGCGGTGGAAACCGCCGAGGCCTGGGAAATCGCGCTGCGCCAGACGGCCACGCCGTCTGTCCTGTCGCTGACCCGCCAGGGCCTGCCGACCGTGCGGCTGGAACACAAGAACGCCAACCTTGTCGAGAAAGGCGCCTATGTGCTGGCCGAGGCCGAGGGCAAGCGCCAGGCGATCCTGATGGCGACCGGGTCGGAAGTGGCCATTGCGCTGGCCGCGCGCGACCTGCTGCAGGCCGAAGGCATCGGCACGCGCGTCGTGTCCATGCCCTGCTGGGAACTGTTCGAGGCCCAGGACGAAAGCTATCGGCGCCGGGTGCTGCCGCCCGCCGGTCCGGTGCGCGTGGCGGTCGAGGCCGGTGTGCGGATGGGCTGGGACCGCTGGCTCTGCGGCGAGCGCGGCAATGCCAAGAAGAGCGGGTTCGTCGGCATGGACAGCTTTGGCGCCTCGGCCCCGGCAGAGGTGCTCTACGACCACTTTGGCATCACCGCCGAGGCCGTGGCCGAGAAGGTCAAATCGCTGCTCTGAGCGCGTCATCGACAACAAGAGAAAGGGCCGGAAACGCAGGTTTCCGGCCCTTTTTTTTGTCAAAGCCTCGGGGCTCAGTTCAGCGTCTTGCCGTCGTGCAGGCGGTCCAGAACCGCGCGCGCGGCCCGCAGGCCGGGCCGTTCACCGCCCCGGCCAAGGCGCTCCATTGTCAGATCCATCGCCTCGATCTGCGCCCCGGGGGCCTCCAGGACCTTCCCGACCGCCTCGGCAATCGGGCCAGGCTGGCATTTCGCACCGATGAATTCCGGCACGGTCCGGCTTTCCGCCACCAGATTGACCAGCGTCACGCTGTCGACGCGCAGCATCCGCCCGATGATCTGGCGGCTGAGCCAACTCATGTCGTAGGCGATGACCATCGGTGTGCCCGCCGCCGCCAGTTCCAGCGAGACAGTCCCCGAAGCCGCCAGCGCCACGTCCGCAGCGCGAAAGGCCGCGCGTTTTTCGTCACCGCCGGGGTCGTCAGACGGGTCGATCACCAGCGGATCGCCAGGCCAGTCGGAAATCGCCTCGCGCACGGCCCCGGCCACCGGACCCGCCGCCGGGATCACCAGCCGCAGACCCGGACGCGCCGCCAACAGCGCGCGTGCCGCCTGGGCAAAGACCGGCATGAGCCGGCCCACCTCGGACCGGCGCGAACCGGGCAGAACCAGGGCCATTTCGCCCTTGATACCGTGCCTTTCTCGAAAGGCCGCGGCCTCCGCCTCGCTGGCCTGCGGTTCCATCACCACCGGATGGCCAACGAAATCGCAGGCGATCCCGGCGGCCTCCATGTAGGGCGGCTCAAACGGCAAGAGCGCCAGCACCTGGTCCACATGCGCTGCCATCTTCTGCGCGCGCTTGGGCCGCCAGGCCCAGACTGTCGGAGCCACGTAATGCACGACCCGCACATCGGACACAGCCTTGACCAACCGCGCCACGCGCAGGGAAAACTCCGGCAGGTCCACCGTGATCAGAACGTCAGGCTGTTCCTCCACAACCGCATCGGCGGTCTGACGGATACGCCCCTTGAGCGCGCGGTATTCGCGCAGGATCTCGGTGATGCCCATGATGCTGATCTCATCCATCGGGAACAGGCTGTCGAGGCCCTGCGCCTGCATCAACGGCCCCCCGATCCCGCGAAAGCTCACATCCGGCACCAGTTCCTTGAGCCCCGCCATGAGCGCGGCGCCCAACCGGTCGCCGGACGGCTCTCCTGCTGTGATGAACACCCGCATCATGTTTCCCTTTCACGCACCCAGAGGAACAGGCCAGCGGCCTCCAGCCGTTCCAGCACCTGCGGCAGGTCCAGCACCATGACACCATCGGCTTCGATCACGATCCCGGACAGCCCTGCCGCCACGGCACCATCGGCCGTCTGCAGGCCGATCACCGGCAAATCGGCGCGCCGCTCCTGCCCCGGTTTCTGCGCCTTGTAGAGAACGCCCCCCCGCGCCTCGGGGCCAAGCCCCTGCAACATGGCATCCGTGCCGCTATCATCCTCACGGGCGATGACGGCGCCCTCCTTGACGACGCAAGCCTGCCCAAGGTCGCGCCGCGCCTGATCCACCGAGATCCGGTCCCCCAGTCGCGCCGCCACATCGGCCGCGTCACCCGGTTGAACGGTTGTGGGAACACCGGACGGCGGCAACAGGGACGGCGCCAGTTCATGCGCGGCCAGCACCCGGAATCCGGCACTTTCAAGGATGTCGATGGCAATGCGCAGCGCCCCGTCATCTCCCCGCCGCAAGGCCCGCAGGACCCTCGGCAACAGAGGCAGAGTCCGCAACCCGATCCGTGACACAGCTACATCGGGCCGGTCCACGGAACCGCACATGCAGACCCGCGACACGCCGCGCCGCTTGAGCCAGGCCAGAAAATCCCCCAACCGTTCGATGGCAAAGAGATGTTCCGCCGCTACCTGGTCCGGCGGACAATGCGCCAGGCCGCAGATCACGACCTGTTCGCCGGCGGCGCCGGCCACGGCGGCGGGCAAGGCCCCGCGCCCGGCAATCAGCGCCAGCATGGCCCGCTCAGCCCGGTGTCAGGAAGCTGCGATCGCTGTCGCCGAGAACGAAGGCGACGATCTCGCGGACATATTCGCTCTGGGTCTCGTCCCCCAGGCGGCGGGCGCGATCCTGAAAGGCGCCCTCGCCCTGTGCCAGCATTTGAAACGCCGCCCGCAACGCGGTGATGTCCGAACGCTTGACCCCGCGCCGTTTCAGCCCGACCAGGTTCAGACCGTCAAGCTTGCCGCGCGGCCCCTGCACGAGGCCATAGGGGATCACGTCGTTGGTCACCATCGTCACGGCGCCGATGATCGCGCCACGCCCGATGCGCACCCATTGATGCACGCCGGACAAGCCACCGATGATCACATCGTCCTCGATCACGCAATGCCCGGCCAGCGCGGCGTTGTTGACCAGGATCACCCGGTCGCCCACCTGCGCGTCATGGGCCACGTGACAGCCGGCCATGAACAGCCCGTCATCGCCCACCCGGGTCACACCGCCACCACCCTCGGTGCCGGTGTTCATGGTGACATGTTCGCGAATGCGGTTGCGGGCGCCGATCACCAGCCGGGTCTTCTCGCCCCGGAACTTGAGATCCTGCGGGATCTCGCCGATGACGGAAAAGGGAAAGACCAGGGTCTCTTCGCCGATCTCGGTCGCGCCGGTCGCAACCACGTGGCTTTTCAGTTCGACCCGGTCATGCAGGATCACCTCGGAGCCGACATGACAGAACGGTCCGATCCGGCACCCCTGCCCGATCACCGCGCCCTCTTCGACCACGGCGGAGGGATGGATCATGGTTTCGGTCAAGACGGCAGGTCCATCATCGCGGTGAATTCTGCCTCAGCGGCCATCTCCCCCTCGACCTCGGCCACGCCGCCGAATTTCCAGACCTTGCCGCCGGGCTTGCCGCGCAGCGTGGTCAGGCGCATCTTGAGCTGGTCGCCCGGCACCACCTTGCGGCGGAACTTGCACTTGTCGATGGACATGAAATAAACCTTCATCTCCTTGTCGGCCATGTCCAGCGCAGTGCCCACCATGACGGCGGCGGTCTGGGCCATCGCCTCGACGATGGTGACGCCCGGCATGATCGGCAGACCGGGGAAATGGCCCTGGAAATGCGGCTCGTTCATGGTGACGTTCTTGATCCCCAGGGCCGACTGCGTGCCGTCGATCTCCTCGACCCGGTCAACCAGAAGAAAGGGGTAACGGTGCGGCAGGATACGCTGGATCAGCTGGATATCCGCGCTCAGAAGCGTGTCGGTCATGACTGGCGGCCTTTCTTGTTTTGGCGCACCCCTAGCAACGGCGGCGGTCGGGGGCAAGCACGCCGTCAATCCTGCCCCGAGGGCGGCTCTGGCGTTTCCGGGTCCGGCGCGGAATCCGGGGCGGGATCAGGGACAGGCACGGGGTCGGGAACCGCGGGTGTGCCATCCCCGATCTGAACGTCGATCAGGGCAATGGCCCGATCGGTCACGTCGATGGCATCGGCGGCGACAAAAACCGTGCGGCGCTCAAGGATCAGCATCGCCCCGGCCTCGCGCAGCAACCCTTCGAGCACCGGCTGGGCGACGGTCAGAAACCGGCGCCGCGCCTCCTCGGTGCGGGTGCCAAGCGCCCGCGCCTTGGCATCCTGCTCGTCCCGCAGGCGCTGGACTTTTTCGTCGAAGGCATCAGCCAGAGCGCGAAATTCATCCGGCGCTAGAGTGGGACGAAGGTCGGTCAGCTCACGCTCTTCTTCGATCAGCTCGGCTTCGATCTTGCGGTTTTCCGCGGCAATCGTCCGGCCCTGCTGTTCGATCTCTTCATTTACCCGGCGGCCAAAGGCGCTTTCGGCAAAGACCCGTTCAAAGTCGATCACCAGGATCGGGGTCTGGGGCATCCCGGACACGAAGGGACTGCCCTGCCCCTGAGCGCCTGCCGCGGCCCCCCAAAGTGCCAGCAGCAGGACGACAAGACGGACGGCCGGACGCACGCCTGCCTCAGAACTGAGTCGAGATCGTCAGGTTGAAGTTCTGCGGCTCGTCCCACTTGGACTTCTGCAGCGCCTCGGTGAAGTTCAGGCGCAGCGGGCCGATCGCGCTCTTCCAGAAGATCGAGAAGCCTACCACGTGCCGCGCGTCAAACCCTGTGGAGACGACGGTATTGCCTGCGCCGACCTTGTTCTTGGTCGCATCACTAAGCCCCCAGACCGAGCCGATGTCGTAGAAGAGACCACCGGTGATGCCGTATTCCTCGGGCAGACCCAGCGGGAATTCCGCCTCGAAACGGGCCACGGCGTAGAAGTTGCCGCCGAGGGAGTCGTCGACCCCGCCCGGACCGATTTCACGCGGCCCGATCCCGCCCGAGCTGAACCCGCGCATGATGTCCGGTCCCAGCAGGAAACGGTCGGTCACACGGCTGTCGCCCTTGGTATAGTTCAGCGCCCCGCCTTCCAGCGTCGCCCGCAGGGTGACTTCCTCGTTCCAGACCATCGTCTGTGCGATCGCCTTGGCGCTGGTCTTGACGAAGGTCGTGTCGCCGCCCAGCCCGGCAAAATCCTGTCCGAACTCGAACCGGTAGCGGGTATTCGGATCAAGCCCCTTGCGCTGGGTGTCGAAGATGTAGGTGTAGCCCAGCGAGCTGTCGTAGCGTTCACCCTCGGCAGCTTCGGCGGTCACGATGCCGCCGACACCGGTGTCCACGCTGGTGATTTCGCCATAGTCCAGCGAATAGCGCAGCTGCAGGCGAGCCTGTTCCGCCACGGGGAACTCCAGGAACGGCTGGAACACGCCGGTTGTCGTGTCGAACACCGCGTTGTCGTTGTCGGTCTCGGTGTAGGCAAAGGTGAAGCCCAGCGAGAGATCGCGGCCAAAGAGCCCCGGCTCGACGAACCGCAGGCCGTATTGCTGTGTGTCCGCAGCGGTGTTGATCCGGAAGCTGAACGACTGGCCGCGGCCAAGGAAGTTCCGCTCGGAGAAGCTGAAGGCCGCGCCAAAACCATTCTGGGTGGAATAGGACCCGCCGAAACTGATCGAGCCAGTGGGTTTTTCCTCGACATCGACATCGACGACCACCTGTTGCGGGCTGGAGCCTTCGCGGGCCTCGACATCGGCCTTGTTGAAGAAACCGAGCGCACGGATGCGTTCCGCGCTTTCGCGGATTGCACGCGGGTTGAACGGATCACCCTCGACCACCTCGAACTGGCGGCGGATCACACGATCCAGCGTCGTCGTGTTGCCCTCGATGTCGATGCGTTCGATGAAGATGCGTTCGCCGCGCACCAGGCGGAAATCGACATCCAGCGACAGGTCGCGATCGTTGCGGGTGACCCGCGGCTCGACCCGGACGAAGTTGAGACCCAGGTTCACCGCCAGCTTTTCAAGCCGCGCGATCTCGTTCTCGACCAGGGACGGCGAATAGACCTTGCCCTTGCGCAGGCGCACCTTGCTGCTGAACAGCTCGGCATCGACGTCGGACAGGTCCGATGTGACAGTCACTTCGCCGAACTTGAACTGCTGGCCTTCCTCGACGTTGATCGTCACGAAATAGGCATCGCGTTCCTGGCTCAGCTCGGCGTTCACGCCGGTGATACGGAAATCGACGTAGCCGCGCGACGCGTAGAAGTCTCGCAGCAGCTGCTGGTCGAATTCCAGGCGGTCCTCGATGAAGGTGTCCTTGCGGATCACGGCTCGCAGCAGGCCGGCCTGCTTGGTCTCGAGCACGCGGCGCAGGCGACGGTCGGAGTACTTTCCGTTGCCCACGAACCCGATGCGCTCAACCTCGGCGACACCGCCCTCGAAGACCTCGAACACCAGGTCGACACGGTTGTCGCTGCGGCGGATGACCTTGGGCGTGACACGGGCGGCAAGGCGGCCCTGCACCTCGTAGGCGCGGCTGACCGCAAGGGCGTCGGCCTCTGCCACGCGGGGGCTGAAGACGCGGCGCGACTGCGACTGGATCGCCTGTGCCAGGTCCTCGTCCTTGATGCGGCGGTTGCCCTCGAATGTGATGCGGTTGATCGTGGGATATTCGACAACGCGGATGGTCAGGCGCGATCCCTGAGGGACGATCTCAACGGTCTCGAACAGACCGGAGCCGAGGATGCGCTGGTAGGCGTCGTTGAGTTCGGCGGCGGAAACCCGCTGGCCGCGTGCGATTCCGGCATAGGAGAGGATCGTGCCGGGTTCGACCCGGCGGTTGCCCTCGATGTTGACCGAGTTGAAAACATAGCTCTGGGCGTAGGCGACCTGTGGGATCGTGGCGACCCCGGCCCCCATTGCCACGGCGAAACTCAGGCACACAGCCCGAGTCGCGTTGGCAACCTGATAACCCCTAGCAAAACCCGGCGCTTTACGCGCGGAAATGACCTTTGCCATTTTCGCAATCCACTTTGACATCCCGGAGTCGTGAGTATCGGGAATGCCCGTACTTGTCAAAAGCTCGGGGTCGCGAATTTGAGGAACTGTCGCCTGTCAGCGACTAGTGCAGGACGGACCCCAGCCAGCCCCCGAAAAACAAGGCGAAGACGATGGTGCAGATATACAGCAAGCGGTCCCAGTTTATGGTGACCAGCAGGCTCATGCTTCTGTATCCGGCTTGGATCGCGGTCATGGAATCGGTCCTCGGTTGCGTGTGCAGGCACAGCACTACCGGGTGATTCAGGCAGGAGTTGGGCAGACGCCTGCCAAGATTGTGTCAGGCCCGCGCCGTCAGGGGCAGAACAGGTCGTTCGACAGGGCAAAGACCATCAGGCCCAGCACCAGCGTCAGGCCGATCGACATCAGCACCTTGAGCGCGCGGTCGCTGGGCGGACGCCCCGTGACGGCCTCGTAGGCGAAGAACACCAGGTGACCGCCGTCCAGCACCGGCACCGGGAAGAGGTTCAGCAGGCCCACGGCGGTGCTGAGCACGGCGATGAACCAGATAAAGTTCGTTGTGCCCTGGCTTGCCATGTCGCCGCTGGTCTCGGCGATGCCGATGGGGCCCGACAGGTTGCAGGTGCTGATCGCGCCAGTGGCCATGTGCCACAACCCCGAGAGCGACCCTTCGATGATCCGGCCGACCTGTGCCACGCCACCCGTCAGCGCGCTGCCGAAACCTGCCGATTCAGTCGCCGGTTCAAAGGCGACGCCGCCCACGATCCCGATACGGTAAAAGGTCTGGAATCCGCCGTCAGGCTGCGGTTCGTCCACCCGGCGCGGGGTCATCTCCTTGTCCAGGATCTCGCCATCCCGCCAGACCGTTAGCTGCAGCGTCGCCCCGTCAGAGCCTTCGACCCGTTCTTTCAGCTCGGCAAAGGCGTAGATCGGCGTGCCATCGACCTCGGTGATCACGTCCCCTGCCCGAAGGCCCGCATCGCTGGCGGCAGACCGCGGCGCGATCTGGGTGGCCAGCGGCGGATAGGTATAGGGGCCGCTGACGATCATCTCGCGCCCGTCGCGCAGCACGGTGTAGTCAAGCTGCTCTTCCTGCGGCAGCGCGCCGAAATAGGCGCTCATCGTGCCATCGGCGGCATCGGGCAGAGGTGCCCCCGCAATGGCAAGGATCGTGTCACCGGGCTGCAATTCCTGCTGGGCGGGCAGCGGCCGCAGCTCGCCCACGGTCAACGGTTCCATGACCTCGCCCCGGAACATCAGGACCCCGGCGAAGATCGCGATGGAGAGGACAAAGTTGAAAACCGGACCGGCGGCCACCGTGGCTGCCCGCGCCCAGAGCGGTGCGCCGGACATGGTGCTGCGCATCTCGGCCTCGTCCAGCCCCTCGATCGCCTCGGCATCGACCCCGCCCGAGGCGTTGGCATCGCCCCGGAACTTGACGTAGCCACCAAAGGGAATCGCCGCCAGTTGCCACTTGGTGCCATCCCGGTCGACCCGCGACCAGAGCACCGGGCCGAAGCCCAGGCTGAAGACCTCCGGAAAGATGCCCGTCTTCTTGCCGACGATGAAATGGCCGTATTCATGTACCGCGATGATCACCGACAGCGCGACCACGAAAAAGATCACGGTCCACAACGCGCCGCCAAATTGCGGGATCAGGGTCGTCAGGTCCAAACTGCCACTCCACTCAATGTCTAGTCTTGCCAAGTTTCGTCTTGCATGACCGCAAGGGCCTCTGCCCGTGCGAGATGGTCTGCCTCGCTGACCTTATCAAGAGTAATACCGGCAGCATTGTGACCCGCCTGGGACGAAAGCCGGGTGAGCACCTCTTCGACAACGCCCGCCATGCGGGTGAAGGGAATGCGCCCCTCAATGAACCCGTCCAGCGCGGTTTCCTTGGCGGCGTTAAAGACCGCGCCCATGAGCCCCCCGGCCTGCATCACCTCGCGCGCCAGCCGCAGCGCGGGCCAGCGCGTCTCGCAAGGCGCGCGGAAAGTCAGTTGCCCCAGCTTGACCAGGTCCAGCCGCTCCACGGGCAGCGTCTTACGCGCCGGATGGTTGAGCGCAAAGCCGATGGCATGACGCATGTCCGGCGGTCCGACATGGGCCATCAGCGCCCCGTCGTTGAACCCGACAAGTGCGTGGATCATGGATTCCGGGTGCACGACGGTTTCGATCTTCTCGGGATCGAGGCCGAAAAACTCCCGCGTTTCAATCAGTTCCAACGCCTTGTTGAACATCGAGGCGCTGTCGATGGTGATCCGTTGCCCCATCGCCCAGTTGGGATGCGTGGCCGCCTGCTGCGGCGTGGCCTTGTCCAGGTCTTCGAGCGGCCAGTCGCGAAACGCACCGCCCGAGGCGGTTATGATGACACGTTCGACAGCGCTCAGGTCCTCGCCGATCAGGGCCTGGAAAACCGCGGAATGTTCGCTGTCCACCGGCAGCAGCTGCGCCCCGTTTTCCTGCGCCTTGCGCAGCATCAACGGCCCGGCGCAGACCATGCTTTCCTTGTTGGCCAGCGCCAGCGTCGCCCCCTGTTCCAGCGCCCGCAGCCCCGGTTCCAGCCCGGCAGCGCCGACGATGGCGGACATGACCCAGTCGGCGGGCCGTGTGGCCGCCTCGATCAGGGCAGACCGTCCTGCCGCCGCTTGGACATCGGACCCGGCAAGCGCCGCGCGCAGGTCCTCCAGCCGGTCCTCATGGGCGGTCACGGCGACCTGCGCCCCCAGCATCCGCGCATCGCGCGCCAGTTGGGCGACATTGGCCCCGCCTGTCAGCGCGACGACCTCATACGCGTCCCGGTCGCGCGCGATCAGGTCGATGGTGTTCTGCCCGATCGACCCGGTCGCGCCAAAGATCGAAACCCTGCGCTTGTCGCCCACGGTCATAGTGCCCCCGGAAACCCTGTGACCTGCGCTGCGATCACGATGAAGACCGCAGCGCCCAGCATCCCGTCGAAACGGTCCAGCAATCCGCCGTGTCCGGGCAGCAGGTTCGAGCTGTCCTTGACGCCCGCGCGCCGCTTGATCGCGCTTTCGGCGATGTCCCCGATCTGCGAGGCCATGCTGACCGCGATGGACACGCCGATCAGCCCCATGCCCGCCTGTGTCAGCCCGGCAAAGACCAGACCGACCACCGCCGCCCCGATCCAGCCCGCAACCGTGCCGGACCATGTCTTGGATGGGCTGACACGCGGCCAGAACTTGGGCCCGCCAAAGGTGCGGCCCGCGAAATAGCCCGCAACATCCGTCACCACAACGACGACCATCAGCCAGAGCATCCAGACCAGGCCGAATGCGTCGCGCAGATCCATCATGGCATAGCCCGCCAGCAGGATCAGCGCGGTAAAGACCGCGTAGGTGACGCCGCCCTGCTCCATCCGCGAAAAGCCCAGCATCGAGGGCAGCATCAGCAGAGGCAACGCAAAGGCAGGCGGCAGTTCGATGGCCACAAGGGCAACCACAAACGCAGCGGCGGCCAAGATATTCCGGCTGCGCACCCGCCCGCGATCACAGAGATGCACCAGCTCCCAGACCATGCCGCCGCAGATCACCGCGATCAGCAGGTGGAACCACATGCCGCCCAGCCAGACCGCCGTGGCGCCGATGGCAATCATCGCCACGGCAGAGATCAGCCGCGGCGCCAGGTCATCCCAACGCGGCTTGCTCATGCCTTCACGGCACCGTACCGACGATCGCGCCCGCCAAAGGCGGCGCAGAGACGGCCCAGTTCCTCGGGCGTGAAGTCCGGCCAGAGCGTGTCGATAAATTCATACTCGGCATAGGCCGACTGCCAGAGAAGGAAGTTGGAAATACGCGCCTCGCCGCTGGTTCGGATCACAAGGTCGGGGTCGGGCAGAACATGGGTGTCGAGGTAACGCGGCAGGGTTTCCACGTCGATCTCGGCCGGGTCCAGCTTGCCCTCCTTGACGTCCATTGCCAAGCGCTGCGCGGCGCGCGCGACCTCGTCCCGGCCGCCATAGTTCAGTGCGATGGTCAGGTTCACGCCGGTGCAATGCTTGGTGAAATCCTCGGCCTCGTCCATCAGGGCGCGCAGCTTGGCGTCCAGCCGGGGCCGATCACCGATGAAGCGCACGCGGACGTTTTCCTTCACGAAGGCCTGCATCTCTTTCATGATGTAGCGGCGGAAAAGGCTCATCAGGCCCGCGACCTCGACCTGGGTGCGTTTCCAGTTCTCGGTCGAGAAGGCAAAGATGGTCAGGTATTTCACACCGTAATCCGGGCAGGCCTCGACCACCTCGCGCACGCGGCGGGCGCCGGCATGGTGGCCGAACAGGCGCGGACGGCCCCGCATGGTCGCCCACCGGCCATTGCCATCCATGATGATGGCCACATGCCTGGGTCCCAGGGTCTCGAGCATCGGTCTGGCCATCAAATTCCCTTCCAAGGCGAAATGCGCGGTCCTATTCATAGATCATCCCGGCGGCCGATCCAAAGCAAAGATATCGGCGGCTGACTAATCCAGTTCTGCGCGATGGAAAAGGCACCACTGTGGCAACAGCGGGCCACAGGCAAGACGATGCCGCCGAAATTCGGTAGTACGCGCGGACGCGTCAACCCGGGCACCCGGCCCCGCGAGGTGCGGCGGTCTTTCCGGGGCTCCGCCCTTTGACCGCCCGAAACCTCCACTGGAGGTTTCGCCTCGCTGCGCGAGGTGCGGCGGTCAAACCTGCATGATTTCTTCTTGCTTGGTCTCCAGCGCCTCGTCGACCTTCTTGATGTAGGTATCGGTCAGATCCTGCACCTCGGCCTCCCAGAGCTTCTGGTCATCCTCGGACATGCCGTCGGCCTTGGCCTTCTTGATCTTGTCCATGCCGTCGCGGCGCACGTTGCGGATCGCGACACGGGCATGTTCTGCATATTGCGCGGCCACCTTGGTCAGTTCCTTGCGGCGCTCCTCGTTCAGCTCGGGGATCGGCAGCATGATGATGGTGCCGTTCAGCTGCGGGTTGATGCCAAGGCCCGACTCGCGGATCGCCTTTTCCACCTTGCCCACAAGCCCCTTGTCCCAGACGTTGATCGTCACCATCCGCGGCTCGGGAACGTTGACGGTGCCGACCTGGTTGATCGGCGTCATCTGGCCATAGGCCTCAACCTGCACCGGCTCCAGCATCGACGCCGATGCGCGCCCGGTCCGCAACGAGGCGAATTCGGTGCGCAGGTTGGACATGCTGCCGTCCATGCGGCGCGTGAGATCGTCGGTATCGAGTTCGAAGTCTTCGGACATTCGGAGGCCCCTCGTTGATGCAGCTGTGCTCGGGAAACACTGGTTAGCCTGACCTTTAGCGCAGATCAATCGGCCTTGACCAGAGAGCGTGCAACCGTTGCCCTGACCAGGGTCCGGCACCGATGGCCACGGCAAGGCCCCCATCATACACGCGCGGTCCGTTTTCGTGCAGGAAATGCCCCGAGGGATGCGGGCAGGCAAACCCTTCCTTAACCCGGCACATGGCAGAAACCGGGGCACAGCCCTACGGAACACGCGACATGCACGTCTGTCTCATCCTTTTTCCCGGTTTCCCGATGCTGGCCCTGTCGCTGGTGCGCGAAGTGCTGCGCCTTGCCAATGCGCAGGCCGAACAGCGCCTGTTCACTCTGACGGTCCGGACGGTCAACGGCGCGGCGGTGACCGATCGTGACGGGACACAGGTGACCGGCGCGCTGCCGGACTGGCACGGGGCGCAGGGGTTCGACCTTGTGCTGCTCTGCGCAGGTGAGGCGCCCCTGACCGCACTGCCGATGGGATTGCGTGCCTTTCTTTTAAGGGCGGATGCCGCCGGGGCGACCCTGGGCGGATTGGACACGGGCGGCACGATCCTTGCCCGCCTGGGGTTCCTCGATGGTCGAGAGGCCGTCCTGCCCGACAGCGCCCCGGCCGAATTGCCAGAGAACGTCAAACGTATCGCGCTCAGCCGGGCACCTTTTGCCCTTGACCGACAGCGCCTGACGACGGCGGGCGGATTGGCGGTGGCGGATGCGTTGACGGCCTGGATCGCGCGGGCGCAGGGACCTGCGCTCGCAGCCGACACGGCAGAGGCGCTGGCTCATGGGCGTATGCGCGACGCGGGCCGCTGTCAGCGCATGGCGATCACCGCCGATCCAGTGCTGGAACGGATGCAATCCATCATGGCCGCCCGGATCGAGGCGCCGATCGCCGTCGAGAAAGTCGCCACGGAACTGGGGCTCAGCCCCAAGCAATTGCGCCGGCGCTGTCGCAAGGGTCTGAACCGGACGCCGGCGCAGGTCTACCTGGACCTGCGGTTGGCGCGGGCGGAACAGCTTGTCTCGGAAACCACGCTACCCGTCTCGGAAATCGCCAGGGCCGCCGGTTTCGCCTCTCCGTCGGCCTTCACCCGCAGCTACCACGCAAGATTTGGCGCACCGCCTCGCAGGCCCCGACACAGCGGCGTGGCGCGCACCGAAAGCGAACAGGCAGCGACGCGCCATTGAGACCCTGTTGCGCCTTCAGGCCGGCGACGGACCCGGGATGTCCGGGCGGGCCGAGGGTTTCTCGACCACCCGGGTGCAGGTCCCCTGCCCGGCCAGGATGCCGCGAAAGCCGCCCGGCTCATCCAGCGAAAAAACGATGATCGGCATGTTGTTGTCCCGTGCCAGCGCGATGGCAGAGGCGTCCATGACCTTGAGGTTCTTCGACAGGACCTCGTCAAAGGTCACCTCGTCATAGCGCTTGGCCTCGGGGTGCTGGCGCGGGTCCATGTCATAGACACCGTCGGTGCCGTTCTTGCCCATGATGATCGCCTCGCAGGCCATTTCATTGGCCCGCAGCGCAGCGGCGGTATCGGTGGTGAAATAGGGGTTGCCCGTGCCGGCGGCAAAGATGCAGACCCGCTTCTTCTCCAGGTGGCGCACTGCGCGGCGACGGATGTAAGGTTCCGCCACCTCGTCCATGCGGATGGCGCTGATGACCCGTGTGAAGACGCCCAAGCCCTCCAGCGCTGACTGCATCGCCAGCGCGTTCATCACCGTGGCCAGCATGCCCATGTAATCGGCGGTGGTCCGCTCCATCCCTTGCGCGCTGCCTGCCAGCCCGCGAAAGATGTTGCCGCCCCCGATCACCATGCAGATCTCGACGCCCAGTTCCTGGACCGCCTGCACTTCCTTGGCGATGCGCTGAACGGTCGGCGGGTGCAGGCCAAAGCCCTGGTCCCCCATGAGCGCCTCCCCCGAAATCTTGAGCATCACGCGTTTGAAAGTTGTTTGCGGGGTGCCGGCTTCGGTCATGTTGCGCTCCGTCGTGGCGGGGATATGATCGCGCGCATATGTGGCGGAAAACCGCTCGGGCTGCAATGGCCCAGCGGCACTGCCGGGCAGGACCGGGACAGGCAACCCAATGCGTGACAAATCGGCAATCGAGGCATGCCTCGCGGCCTGCGTGCCGGATCGCCCCGTGCTGATCGCCGGTCCGACCGCCAGCGGAAAGTCAGCGCTGGCCCTGGCCATTGCCGAACGTCAGGGCGGAATCATCGTCAATGCCGACGCGATCCAGGTGTTTTCGGACTGGCGGGTACTGACCGCACGCCCCTCGGCCGAGGACGAGGCCCGCGCGCCGCACGCTCTCTATGGTCATGTCCCGGGGGATCATGCGTATAGCGTCGGCGAATGGCTGCGCGAGGCGGCGAGATTTCTGAACGGGCCTGAACGGCCGATCTTCACCGGCGGCACTGGGCTGTACCTGACCGCGCTCACCGAAGGGCTGGCAGAGATCCCGCCGACCCCGCCGCAGGTCAGGGCCGAAGGTGAGGCCATGCTGGCGGACCGGGGCCTGCAGGCCATGATCGCGGATCTGGACAAGCGAACCGCCGCGCGGATCGACCTCAACAATCCCGCGCGCGTGGCCCGCGCCTGGGAGGTGCTGCGCGCCACCGGACGCGGGTTGGCCGACTGGCAGGCAGAAACGCCGCCGCCCCTGCTGCCGCTCGACCAGGCCAATGCCTTCGTCGTGGAGGCCCCGAAGGATTGGCTGACACCGCGCATCGCGCGCCGCTTTGACCAGATGATCGACGCAGGAGCGCTGGACGAGGCGCGCGCCAACCGCCCCGGGTGGAGCCCCGACCGCCCCTCGGCCAAGGCCATCGGCGCGGCGGAACTCATGGCGTATCTCGACGGGGACATGACGCTGGCAGCGGCCAGGGAACGCGCCACCATCCTCACCAGGCAATTCGCCAAGCGCCAAAGAACATGGTTCCGCGCTCGCATGGGACACTGGCACAGCCTGTCGGCAAGGGACCTGGCCTGATGTCGCGGCCCGGCTTCCTGAACAAGCCCATGCCACCCGCGCCGCCGCGTTCCAAGGGCGACGTGCGCAGCGGGTCCTACGCGCTGGAGGTGCAGGGCGCGCCCTGGAAATTCACGCTCTTGCACGACCGGCCAGAGGATATGCTGCTCTGGGTGACACGCGGACAGGGGCGGGTCATCGTCAACGGCATCCTCCGCGGCATCTCGACCAACAACGCGTTGTTCCTGCCCGCTGGCACGCTGTTTTCCATAGAGATGCAGCAAGGGACTCAGGCACTGTTCGTCCAGAGTCCGGCGGGGCTCAGCCCCTACATGCCTCATGCCCCCCTGCTGCTGCGGGTACGCGACAGCCTCTCACAGGCGGAACTGACCGGCACCATCGACGCGATGAACCGGGAAAACAGCCAGAAGCGCCCGATGCTGCAAGAGGCGCTGGCCGCGCATGTCGGGCTGATCGCCGTCTGGCTGCATCGACAGGTGCAGGCCGGCGCCACGGACATACCACCCGAAAGCGCCGCGCAGCGGCTGGTCCGGCGCTATGCCCAATCCGTGACACGCGAGTTCCGCGACCCCAAGGTCATGGGCCAGTACGCCGAGGCACTGGACGTCACGCCGACCCATCTCAGTCGGGTCTGCCGGGGGTGCTGCGGCAAGACCGCCGCCGACATCCTGACCGAGCGCAAGCTACACGCCGCGCGCCTGGCCCTGGAAAGCCCGACTCCCGCGGTCAAGGAGGTGGCGCGGTCCCTTGGCTTTGCCTCGCCGGCCTATTTCACCCGCTTCATCCAGAGCCATACGGGCCAAACGCCCTCGGCCCTGCGGGCCGCAACCCGGCGTCCCGCAGTCCGGGCCTGAGCGGGCGGCTTTCGACTCGGGGTCCCGGGGTCGTGACTTGCACTGAGGGCCGTGTCGCTTTTGAATAAGCCTCATGTCGGTTTTCGACTCCAAAAGGACGATAGCGGGCGTTGACTAGGCAAGCCTTCTCGTGCGCAATGACGTGCAGCGTGGGGCCAGGACGCCGGGGAACACGGGACTTCCCCCAACGACAAAGACCGACCAACCGGACCCCCGGCTGAACATAGAAAAGTCACAGGGAGAAAAATATGACATCGATGGACAACCTGCAGCGGGTACACCCGGCTGCGAAGATGTACGCCAAGGAGCTCAAGCAGGGCCTTCTGGACCGCCGCGAGTTCATGGCGCGCACCACCGCGCTGGGCCTGACCTCTGCGGCCGCCTACGCACTGGGCGGGCTGCAGCAGCCCGCGCAGGCAGCGGCCCATGCCCAGCAGGGTGGCACGATCCGCTACCAGATGGAGGTTCGCGCGCTCAAGGATCCGCGCACCTACGACTGGACCCAGATCGCGACTTTCACCTCGGGCTGGCTGGAGTATCTCGTCGAGTACAACAATGACGGTTCGTTCGAACCCATGCTGCTGGCAAGCTGGGAAGCCAACGAGGACGCCACCGAATACACCCTGAACGTCCGCCAGGGCGTGAAGTGGAACAACGGGGACGATTTCACCGCCGAGGACGTGGCCCGCAACATCGCGATGTGGTGCGAAAGCGAGGTCGAAGGCAACTCGATGGCCGCGCGTATGGGCTCGCTGATCGACCCCGAGACCAAGAAGGCCGCCGATGGCGCCATCGAAGTGGTCGACAGCCACACAGTCAAGCTGCGCTGCTCGGCGCCCGACATCACCATCATCCCCGGCTTTGCCGACTACCCGGCGGCGATCGTGCATTCGAGCCATGATGCCAACAACATGCTGGCCAACCCGATCGGCACCGGCTTCATGCTGCCGGAAAGCCATGAGGTCGGCGTCAAGGGCGTGCTGGTGCGCAACGAGGACCACGACTGGTGGGGTTACGCCGCCGGCAAGGGCGGCTATATCGACCGGATCGAGTTCATCGACTACGGTCAGGACCCGGCGGCCTTCATCGCCGCCTTCGAGGCCGAAGAGATCGACATGAACTGGGAGTCTGTCGGCGAATTCGTCGACATCTTCGACAGCATCGGCCTGACCCGCTCGGAAATCCCCTCGGGCTTTACCATCTGCATCCGTCCGAACCAACTGGCCGAGGATGCAGACGGCAACAAAATCTACGGCGACAAGCGCGTGCGCCAAGCCCTGGCGATGGCGGTCGACAACAACGTCTGCCTGGAACTGGGCATGGCAGGGTATGGCATCCACGCCGACAACTGCCACGTCGGACCGATGCACCCCGAGCACGATGCCTCCGTCACCCGCATTCCGCATGATCCGGCGCGCGCGCTGGAGCTCATCAAGGAAGCGGGCATGGAGGACTTCGAGCACGAAGTGCAGTCCATCGACGACGACTGGCGCCGCAACACCACGGCCGCCGTGGTTGCCCAGCTCAACGATGCCGGCATCAAGGCCCGCCATACGGTCTTGCCCGGGTCGACCTTCTGGAACGACTGGACGAAATACCCGTTCTCGTCGACCAACTGGAACCACCGCCCGCTGGGCACGCAGGTTCTGGCCCTGGCCTATACCTCGGGCGCGGCCTGGAACGAGAGCGGCTTTGCCAACGCCGAATTCGACGCCCTGTTGGCCGAGGCGAACTCGATCGCCGATGCCGACAAGCGCCGCGAGGTGATGAGCAAGCTGCAGGCGATCATGATCGAAGAAGGCGTGACGATCCAGCCGTACTGGCGGACCGCGATGCGCCACCACCGGGACAACCTGGTGGGTGTGGACAAGCACATCGCCGACCTGCCGCAGCTTTACAAGTTCGGCATTACGGCCTGACGGCTGACGCCCAGGCGGGCCGCGCGAGAGGATCGCGCGGCCCATTTTCGTCCCGGTCCGCGCGACACCAGCGGATCCAGCAGCCAAAAGAGGCCGGAGAACTACCGGTCCAAAGCCACCAACGGGGGCACCAATGGGTCTTTTCATCCTCAGGCGTGTGGGGGTCATGCTAATGACCGCTTTCTGCCTGACGTTCATCGTCTTCGTGATGACGAACCTCTATCCAAACCTGGAAAAACTCGCGAAATCCGAAGGCAACTTCCGGATGACCGACATCGAGGTCGCCACCTGGCTGTCCAACAATGGCTATCGGTCGCCGCTGGACGACCAGTTGCTGGCCGATCTGAACGCGGGCCGCATCACCCAGGCGGAAGCCTCGGAACAGGTCAACACCGGCTTTGATCCCCGCATCTTCCGCAACTACGCGGAATGGCTGGGTGTTTACCCGGGGTGGACGCGGGTCGACCGGGACGGGAACCAGCGTGGACGCTGCATCCTGCCAGGCAGCGATCCGGCAGAGGCTCCGACCTTCTGCGGCGTCCTGCAGGGGCATTGGGGATGGTCCACGGTGTCCAAGGCCCCGGTGACCGAGGCGCTGGGCACGCGGATGGGGAACACCGGGTTCCTGATGCTCTGCGTGATGCTGCTGATGATCCCGTCGGCCCTGATCGTCGGCGTGCTGGCCGGGATGCGCGAGGGATCGGCCCTGGACCGTACGCTGTCGACCTTTTCGATCACCACCACGGCGACGCCGGAATACGTCTCGGGCGTCCTCTTCATCGCGATCTTCACCTCGTCAGCAGTGGGCCTGAAGTGGTTCAAGGGCACGGCCACCAGCGCGATGGAAAACCCGAACTTCGAGAACTTCTTTCTGCCGGTGCTGACCATCGCGCTTTACGGCATGGGCTACATTGCAAGGATGACCCGCGCCTCGATGGCCGAGGTCATGACCGCGCAATACATCCGCACCGCGCGCCTCAAGGGCGTGAGTTTCGGCAACATCGTCATGAAACACGCCCTACGCAACGCGCTGATCGCCCCTTTTACCGTGATCATGCTGCAGTTCCCCTGGCTGCTGAACGGCGTCGTGATCGTCGAGACCCTGTTCCAGTACAAGGGTGTTGGCTGGGAACTGGTCCGCGCGGCGGGCAACAACGACATCGAGATGCTGCTGGCGATCTCGGTGGTTTCGGTCTTCGTGGTCCTGGTGACGCAGCTGATCTCCGACATCGGCTATGTCTACCTGAACCCGCGGATCAGCGTGACCTGAGGAGGCAAGAATGGATCCCTTGACATGGACCGGCGGCCTCGGGCCCGTCCTTAACCCGATCTTGACCATCCTGGTGCCCGTTTTCGCGGTGGCCCTCGTGGCCAAGATCATCCTTTCCTTCTTCGAGCCGGACACCGGCATCCAGACCAACCCGGACGGCACGATCATTGCCACCGGCGGTATCTGGGGCCTGTCCGCGAAGCTGGTGACCTGGCTGGGGCTGGCGCTCTTGCTGGTGGTGCTGGCCTATATCGTGGCAGGCGCCGCGATGGGCACAGGCGCCGGGATCATCGGCGGCATCAGCCGACAGTTCGTTCCCGTCTGGATCGCCCTGGTCCTGACCTTCGTCGTCTCGATCCAGTTCAAGCGCAGCCTCGGTCTCTATGGCAAGCTCTTCGACTCGATGATCGGGATGATCGGCTTTGGCCTGGTGATGTTCTGGGTCTACACGGCATTCTTCTACGGCGCCTTCGACATGATCGCCACGCATGACCCGCTGAGCCAGGTCTCCGGCATGAAGAACAAGGTGCCCGGCACCCCCCTGCGCGGCGCCGAGGACGGCGATTTCCAGTGGTATCTCTTTGGCGGCGACAACCTTGCGCGCGACATCTTCAGTCGCGTCGTGGCGGGGTCGACCATCGTGATCGCCATTGCACCGCTGGCCACGCTCTTTGCCTTCATGGTTGGGATCACGCTGGGCCTGCCCGCCGGTTACTACGGCGGTCGCCTGGACACGGCGCTGAGCTTTTTCGCCAACCTGATCCTCGCCTTCCCGGTCATCCTGCTGTTCTACCTGCTGGTGACACCGGAAATCGTGGCGACGGGCCTGCCGCAGTTCATGGCGGTGGTGCTGTTCCTCTTTCCGCTGATCTTTGCGGGCGTGCTGATCCACTCGCGCTACCGCACCCAGCCGCAAAAGGATTACATCTGGCTGGCAGTCATCCTGGTCCCGATGTTCCTGGTCTACATGTCCGTGATCAACAACCCGGACCCGACCGCCTCGCGGATCACCTTCTGGCCGTTCGATTTCTTCGACGTGCCCGGCGGTGTGCTGGTGGTCTTCGTCTCGGTGGTCTTCGTGAACTCGCCCACGGTGTTCCGCATCGTGCGGGGCCTGACGATGGACATCAAGACGCGCGACTATGTCGCCGCGGCGCAGACCCGGGGCGAGCGTCCCTGGTACATCATGCTGTGGGAGATCCTGCCCAACGCGCGCGGGCCGCTGATCGTCGATTTCTGCCTGCGCATCGGCTACACGACGATCCTGCTGGGAACGCTGGGTTTCTTCGGGCTTGGACTGCCGCCGGAAAGCCCGGACTGGGGCTCGACGATCAACGAGGGGCGCAAGCTGCTCTCGATCTACCTGCACCCGGCCCTGCCGCCGGCGCTGGCGCTGCTGAGCCTGGTTCTGGGATTGAACCTGCTGGCAGACGGGCTGCGCGAGGAATCCCTGCGGGATTAATGGAAGGAAAGGCTGGGGGCTCCGCCCCCAGACCCCCGGGTGTATTTGGACCAAGAAGAAACCAAGGAGGTTTCTCGGTCCCTCCGACAGGGAGAGTGACATGACAGACGATTACGACGGGCCGATCCTAGAGATCGACGACCTTTCGATTTCCTTCTTCACCCGGCTGCGCGAGATTCCGGCGGTGATGGATTTCTCGGTCCGGGTCAGGCCGGGCGAGGCGGTGGGCCTCGTGGGGGAATCCGGCTGCGGCAA
>NZ_JARAMO010000083.1:0-65575 GCF_028807275.1 Mameliella sp. AT18 | reverse complement strand
CGGAGCGGCACCAGAGCGTGACAGGTCCACCCTGACCGCTTTGATTGCCCCGGAAATTGCCCAGTCGCTGATGGCGCGCCCTTGCCAGATTGCCTCGATCAAGTCCTCTTTGGACACGACGCGGTCCCTGTGACGAAGAAGGAAGATCAGCACCCGCAGGCTTTGCGGCTCGATGGCAACGGGGACGCCGGACTGCGTGAGCTCGAAGGACGCTTCATCGAGCGAAAAAGCACCGAAGCTCCAGATTTTTGTGTTTGTCTTGCTCACGAAGCATTCCTCCAAAAATCCTCCAGAACCCGTGGCACGTGCAGCTTAGAGGTAAACCGTGCCGATGGCGCAGGACACCGAAAGCATAGGAGAGGACCATGAAAACATTGATCAGTATAGCACTTTTTGCAGCAGCAGTCGCAGGAACCGCCATGGCAGACCGCGTCAATGTGGCCAGCGACGCCGATGTTGCAACGTCGGTTGAGCGCCTGACAAAAGCCGTGGAAATGGCCGGGGCGCGGGTTTTCACAACTGTCGATTTTGCCGCAGGCTCTGCCTCAGTCGGGGAGAGCCTGCGGCCAACCACCGTTGTCATCTTTGGCAGCCCCAAGATTGGAGCGAAGGCGTTGCAGCAAGGGCAAACCATGGCTCTCAACCTGCCGCTTCGGATCTTGTTCTTCGAGGACGCGAATGGCCAGACATGGGCAATCTACGATGACCCAACGGCAGTGGCACCGTCCCACGGTCTCACTGCAGATCACCCCGCCGTTTTGGCAATGAAGGGCGCATTGGAGAAATTCTCGGCGGCTGCAACGGGAGAATGACGACATTGGGATGGTGAAGCATTGCTCTTCATCATTCCTGACCCTCGAAAGCGCTGCAGCATTTGGCAGGAACTGGCTCAGAGCTGACTCGCGTCACCGCAAAGCGAGCAGCATCGGCGTCACGCCGACTGTTAGTCAGTTTCGACCCATTACGGCCATTTCCGATGCCTTCAAGTGCTGCGGTGCAGATCCACCAGACCGGACTTTCGAGGCATCCCGCAGCATTTTGCACGGGCGAAGGTCGGCAGTGCGAAGAGTGCGGATATTTTGAACCGAGAGTTGGTGAGGATGCGCGGGTCGTTGCCGGTTCTCCGCAACGGGCAAGCCAGCTGAGACGGGAACCGCACTCGCATCCCAGCCATTCTCGACGGTCTGCGGAGCGCACCAAGGTGCTTTGCGGCATGTGCAAGCCTGGTTGCTGCGCGGACCTGCTGGCAGCACCCGATCCGGCCCAGTGATCCAAGGCGATATGGTAGTGACACACATCGGTGGAAAGAATGACCGCATCGGGGGTGCAGTCAACCACAGCGAAACCGATCTCATCGTGCCATCGGCGTGCAGCGTGCGGTTCGTCCCCACTTCCAAGTGAACGCGGCAAGCACTGGCATCAGCTGGCGCATCGTGCCAGCGAGGCCGCCGCAATCCAAGTTCGGCCGGGTTCGCGTCGGCATCGAACTGGAAAGACCCATTCGTACCTCGCCATCGACCCGGGTCCGGTTGTCCTCCGGGCGGGCCGCAAGTATTGCGACACAGCTGCCTTCCGGATGGGTCAGGTAGGTCAGCTTGGCTGACGCGGTAGTCGGCTCATCACTGGCCCGCAGCCAGACCGTAGCCTCCTCGCGAGCCAGCGCGTGCAATCGCTCGGCGCCCATTCCAGCACGAGAGCGCCTCCGAACTTACAGGAGGCCAGCGCGGCGCAGTCGCGTTCGACATCGACAAGCGCCTCGCACCCGTAGATCTGCGGCTGGCGCTTGCCCAGAAGATTCAGGTTCGGGCCGTTCAGGATATGGACGAGTTTGGACATTTTCTTTTTCTTTCAGAGTGGTCCGGCCGGTCAGACCAGCGGCACGGTCAGTTCGGCGATCAGGTCCCGGGTCGCGGGCCGGACGCCGCGCCACCAGTCGAAGGCGACGGCGGCCTGTCCCACAAGCATCCCCACGCCGTCGGCGATCACGGGCACTCCCGCTTCCCGGGCGCGTGCGAGGAAGGGCGTCAGCCCCTTGGCATAGGCAAGATCATACGCGAGCGCGCAGCTGTCGAAGACGCGGGGCGGCAGAGCGGGACAGTCTCCCGTCAGGCTGGCGGCGGTAGCGTTGATGACGACGTCGAAGCGGTCGAGCGTATCTGCCGGCCCGACGACCAGGCCGGGACGACCTGCCGCCTCCAGCGCGTCACGGATCGCCTGCGCCCGGGCGGGCGTGCGGTTGATCATCACGAGGGTGTCGGGACCGGCATCGAGAAAGGGCAGCACGGCCCCGCGCGCCGCTCCCCCTGCGCCCAGCATCAGCACGCGCTTTCCGGCGAGGGGGGCGCACAGCAGGCGTTCGACGTCGGCCAAGAGGCCATAGCCGTCTGTGTTGTGCGCCTCGATCCCGCCATCGGCAAAGCGCAGCGTGTTCGCCGCGCCGGCCATGGCCGCCTCGGGCGTTTTTTTGTCCGCCAGCGCGAAGGCCTCAAGCTTGAACGGTGCCGTCACGTTGCAGCCCTTGCCGCCCTCGGCGATGAACCGGCGCAGCGCGGGTTCGAACCCGTCGACCGGCGCCTCGACCTTGCCATAGGTCAGATCCTGCCCGGTCTCGGCGGCAAAGCGCGCGTGGATCAGGGGTGATTTCGAATGCCCGAGAGGGTTGCCGAAGACGACATAGCGGTCGGTCATCGCGCGGCCTCCTCGGCGTAGAAGATGCCATCGTCCTCAAGCGCCGCGATCTCCGCCGCACCGTAGCCAAGCTCGGCGGCGATCTCGGCATTGTGCTGACCCAGCAGAGGCGCGGTGCGGCGCGGGGTCGTGTCGCAGTCCGAGAAACGGAACGGCAGGTTCGGCAGCGTCACGCGGCCCAGCACGGGGTGATCCTGCTCGACCAGCATGTTGCGGGCGAGGATCTGCGGATCCCGGACGATCTGGTCGACGGACTGCACCGGGGCACAGGGCACCGCCACCGCGTCGAGCTGCGCGATGCAGTGGGCGACGCTGTCCTGGCGCGCGCACCACGCCTCGACCAGCGCATAGACTTCGGCGTGGTTGTCGTTGCGGCCCGCCGGCGTCCGAAAGCGGTCGTCCAGTGCCGCGCCCGCGATCAGCCCCGCCAACCGCACCCAGGCATCGTCCACCTGGGCTGCGATCACCAGATCGCCGTCCTTGGCGCGAAACGCGCCGTAAACCGTCGATTCAGGCTGGCGTGAGCCGTGCTTCTTCGGAAGCACCGTGCCGCCCGAGAGAAAGTACTGCTGCACCGCGTAATCGTGCATCGACACCATGCAGTCATACAGCGCGAGATCAATGTGCTGTCCCTTGCCGGACTTGATCCGACCCAGCAGCGCGGCGTTCACGGCGGCGACGCCATGCATTCCGGTATACATGTCGGCGATCGGCATCCGCATCAGCGGCGGCGCCTGGTCTGGCTCGCCCAGTTGCGCCATCGCGCCGGAAATCGCCTCTGCGATCAGGCCGAAACCCGGCTTGTCGCTTTTGGGTCCGGTGTGGCCGTAGGCGGAGATCGAGCAATAGACCAGTCCCGGATTTTCGCGTGACAGCGCATCGTAGCCGAGGCCGAGCTTTGCCAGCGCACCGGGCCGGAAATTCTCGACAAAGACATCCGCCGACCGCGCCAGTCGCTGCATCAGCTCCATGCCGCGCGAGTCTTTCAGGTCGAGGCACAGCCCGCGCTTGCCCATGTTCTGTTGCAGGTAGTAGCCCGACTGCCCGTCCTTGAAATACGGATGATGCCGCCCGGCATCGCCGCCTTTCGGGCGCTCGACCTTGATCACGTCGGCCCCCATCGCGGCGAGCGACCGCGACAGGTGCGGACCGGCAAGGAAGTGGGTGAAGTCGATGACGCGGATGCCATCGAGCGGAAGGGGATTGGTCATTGTACGGCATCCTCGGCTTGCGCATTGCGCAGGATCATCAGCTTGTGGCGGCCTTTCTGGACCACCGTTCCGTCCTGGTTCACCAGTTCGCTTTCCAGGTGGACGATGCCCCAACCCGGTTTCGACGTGGTGCGCATGAAGCCGACGGTGAACCGGCAATGCACCGCGTCGCCCGCGTGGATCGGCCCGGTGAAATCCCATTCCCAGCCCAGCGAGGCGCCGGGCGGGAACTGCAGGTCCGCCTGCGTCTTGAGCCCGTCAGCAAGCGCGAGGCCCAGGAGACCATGCGCGACGATGCCGCCGAAGTGGCTTTTGCGGGCGAACTCCTCGTCGACATGCACCGGCGTGTGGTCGCCGGTCAGGTCGGCATAGGCGCGGATCATCTCGCGCGTGACGGTGACGGCGGCGGTGGTGCAGGTCTCGCCGCCCTCGAGATCATCGAAATAGGTCCAGTCGGCCATTCACCTGTTCCTTGCATCGATGGCCAGCGCGCGGGCGACCGCATCGCCTTGCGCCTGGTCCAGTTCCACTTCAAGCCCGTCGGGCAGCAGCAGCCAGTTGCGCCCCTTTGGCAGAACGGTCACGTCGTGCGAAAGGGCCGCGTCCAGCGCGGCATCGAGGTCTTCGACAAAGATCCCGAGATGGGCGAAACGTCCTTCGGGGCCGATAAAATCCGGGTCCTCGATGAACTGGATGCCACCCGTCACCCAGACCTGCCGGAGTCCGCCGATCATTTTCTCGTCGCGGACTTCCATGCCGAAGACATCGCGGAAGAAGGCGAGGTGCGGCGTCAGCGACTGCACCCGTATCGCCACATGTTCAAGATAGCCGCGGGTCATGCCGCCTGTCCTTCCATCTTGGGGGAGAGCGCCCGTTCTATGCCCTTGATGCAGGCCACGAGCGTGTCGTTCACGGGCGTCGGGACCGCCACGCCGCGACCCAGCCGCGCCACGGCACCGTTGACAAAGTCGATCTCGGTCGGCGCGCCTTTTTCCAGGCTCTGCAACATCGAGGTCTTGAACCCGAACCCCAGCCCCGCCGCTGCCTTGTCCCAGGCGTGACGCGGATGTTTCGTTGTCAGGTCTATGTCGAGTGCGGCGGCGACCTGCATCGCCTCGGCCACCGCGGCAATCGCGGTGTCGGCGATTTCGGGAATGTCATAGAGGTTGCCGTAGTTCAGCCGCGTGATCGCGGCCAGCGCCCCGGTGGCGACATTCACCAGCAGTTTGTCCCACATCGCGCCCCGGATGTTGGGCGACGCGATGCAGCGCAGCCCTGCCGCGTCGAAGGCTTGTGCGATCGCCTGCACCCGGGGCGTGAGCGCACCGGACAACTCGCCGATGATCGTCTCCTTGCCCAGGGTCCCGGCCGCGATCACGCCCGGCGCGGACATGACGCCGCCGACATAGGTCTTTCCGGCAATGACGCGCTCCGGCCCGATGACGGCGCTCAGGATGTCCTCCTGCCCGAGGCCGTTCTGCAGCGACAGGACAGTGGTCGCAGGCCCGATCAGGGCGCGGGCGGCCCGGATCGCCTCTTCGGTATGATAGCTTTTGACCAGCACGATGAGCAGGTCGACGGGTGATCCGCCGTCCGGCTTCTGCCGCGCCTCCAGCCGGATCACGTCGCGCCGCCCGCCTTCGTCGAGGATCAGCCCGGCGCGGGTCACCCTGTCCACATAGGCCGCATTGCGGTTGATCAGCGTCACGGCATGTCCCGACTGCGCGAGCCGTCCGCCGATGGTGGAGCCGAGCGACCCCGCGCCCAGCACAGCGATATCCATGATGTCCTCCTCGCATGGTCCTGTTGGCGGGACCATGCGGGTGCCGGACTGATAGGTCTATGCAATGAAATCAATATAAAGTATTTGCCAGCCCAATATGCCAGACATCGACCTCCGCCTCCTGCGCCTGTTCCTTGCGGTCTACGAAACTGGTTCGACCACCCGCGCGGCGGTTCGGCTGGGGCTGAGCCAGCCCAGCGTCTCTATCGGGTTGGGCAAGTTGCGCGCGCATTACGGCGATCCGCTGTTCGTCCAGATGCCCGGAGGCATGACGCCCACGCCGCTGGCCGATCATCTCGCGGGTCCGATCCGGCGCGCGCTGGACGATGTCGGGACGCTCAGCGCATACCGTGCGGGCTTCGACCCGAGCCGGTCCACCCGGCGCTTCCGGATTGCCATGAGCGATGCCAGCCATCTGACCCTGCTGCCGCACCTCTTTGCCGCGATCCGCCGCGCGGCACCACACTCCAGCCTTGAGGCCAGCCCGATCGACGCCGGTCTGGGCGAGCGGCTGTCCAGCGGCGCCGCCGATATCGCCATCGGCCTGATTCCGGGTCTCGAAGCCGGGTTCTACCAGCGTGTCCTTTACTATCAGGGGTGGGTGGCGATCCACCGGGCGGGGCATCCCCTTGGGCTGCTGACGCGGGACAGCTATGCCGGGGCCGATCATGTCGAGGTGACGAATGGAACCGGGCAGTCGCTGCTGCACACGGCACTGGAGGCTGCCGGGATCACCCGCCGGATCGCGCTGAGCCTGCCAGGCTTCCTTGGCCTGCCTTCGGTCCTGACGGGCTCCGACCTCATCGCCACCTTGCCACGCCACATCGGCACGGCTTTGTCCCGGCAGGCGGGCCTGGGTATCTCGGATTGTCCGATCCCCATCGACAGCTTTCAGGTCAAGGTCCACTGGCATGCCCGCGTCCAAGCCGATCCGACGAATGCCTGGCTGCGCGAGACGGCCTTCGCCACATTGGCCCACCTCGTGTGAAACCGCATCGGGGTCACGCTCGGGCCCGACATCTGACACGTACGAAAGCCCTGACGCCAGGCCCGACCGGATTGCAGCCGATCACGATGATCGACAGCAAAGGGCTGAGAGCGGACTTGCGGCAGCGCAGCACCAAGAGCCCGGCACGACCTGCTGCAGAAGTCAGTCTCGGCCCTTATGCGGACATTCGCCGGGAGGGTCATCTCTGCAGTGCACTGTCACCGAAGCGGCCATCCATGCAGGTCGCAGCTTTTTTTGACGGTCCAAGGTTCCAGTGCAGGACTTTGCTGCCGCTCGAGTCGGTGAAGGACACGTCCACGTCCAGCCAACAACTGCCGGTCGACCCATGGTGCAGCTTTCAGTTCCAGCCTTCCGACCGTCGTGCGGTGAGCACGCGCCTTGGCTCACGTCTCAGGCCACCTGTCGGCAGCCCAACTGGCGATGGCCTTCTCACTGACGGCTCCGATCACGTTACCAGGAATATCCTGCCCGTGTTGGCTCCGGAGGGGTTCGTCGTGGAAGAGGTAGACGCGTGAAAGGAAGGCTTCAAACTTTAGCGAGCCCTCGCCGTAGCGTTCCCCGTGACCCGAGGTGGAGACGACGACGCCATTACCCCAGTCCTGACCGCTGTCGTTGTTCGGGTTGTAGAAATAGACCCGCATCTGCCCCGACTGGTCTTCCGCCACCCTGAGGATGGAGATCGCGTGCCAGCCGACGAACCTCTGCTGTGCGTCGGTGACGGCGATGCCGGCAGGTTGCGGATGGCCGAGAGGACGGCCGCCATTGTGCTCGGGATGATAGGCCGCGAAGAAACGACGAAGGAAGTCCTCGTAACCCGCCAATTTCCCTGTGGCTACGTCAACCGCGACGGCGCAGTCGCGTGAGACCCACCAGCCGTGGAACTGAGGATTGATCCATGTGTGCGGATCGCCGGGGCGACCGGCGCAGAGGCGGCCCATCTCGGCATAGATCCGGTCGAGATGGGCGACGAGGAGGACCGACACAGGATCGGCGTCGATCGGGCCTGCGCCGGCGAGCCCGGCGGGTAGATCGGCGGAATTGATCGGTGACCCCTCGAACTGCATCTGCAGCGTGTCGAACTCGGCGACCTGCGTGACGAGATGCAGCAGGTAATCGGGATCGTTCAGCGCCCACATTGCGATGGCGCGGGCGGACTGGCATGTCGGGTTTGCGCCCTGACCTACACCGAGCGGCTGGCCGAGGACCTGGAGCACGCCAGCCAAGAGCTGTGTCTCAGGCGGAACGCCGGGGCCGAACCCGAGCGCGATGCGCTCACGGGCGGCGCCCACGAGCCGGAGCGAGAGTTGCCGTTCGAGCGCGGGGACCATCGGGGTGTGGTGCAGGATGCCCCGGTCGAGCAGCATTGCGAGGCCGTAGGCCGCCTGTGGCGTTGCGGGAGAGACCGCACTGCGGATCAGTTTCTCGATCAGCCCACGGTAATGACGCCAGCAGTCCAGCCCGGTGCTTCCAAGGCCAAGGGCTTCGGGGATCAGCGGGCAATCCTCGTGATCGAGAGCCCAGGTCAGGAAGGCCGCGTGATAATCCGAAACGAGCCCGGTGTCGTGCATCGCGCGGGCAAAGCCCATGGCCTCACGCGAAAGGCCGCTGTCGTCCGCAATCGATATCCGTTCGATATAGACCGCGAGACCCGGGTCATCGCGCGATGCGGAGGTTGGGCCGAAGAGCGCGCTGACCAGCCGCTCGGCCCCGAGGCGCGTGCTCCCGGGTTCCGTTCCCCTCTCGTTCAAGGCGACGGCAATCTGGGCAATCATGTCCTTGACCACGCCGACCTGGATCGAGCGCTGCTCCAGCAGGCGCCATATTTCCGACACCAGCACGCTGAGCACGTCATTCAGGCCGACATGATCCGCGATATAAGTCACGACCCGGCGCTTCACGTCCTGCCGCGCCCCGAGCGCGCGGGCGGCTTCGTCCGGCACGCCAAAGAGGTCTTTCAAGTTCAGCGCCAACACCTGCGTCAGGAAATGCCGCGCGCCCTCCTGGTGCAGGTTTGAATGCCGCGCTTCCCCATCCGCCACGGCAAGAAAGCGGGCAAGGCTCGCTGCCTCCAGCGCCTGGAACGCCGGGTCTTCCGATACAAGCGTGTTGCCCACCAGTTGCGGCAGCAGGACCTCGGGCCGGTCCCAGTCGGAACCGGCGAAGAGTCCCGCTGCATCCATCCTCTCGGCCCTCTGACGCACCATGTCCAGCCCGCCGGGCTGGGCGATGATGCGACCCAGCACGTCAAGGACAGGGCGCTGGTAGCGGGACTTGGCGAAGGGCCGCGCCCGCTCCAATCGCTCGATCGCCATGTCGAGCGTGCCGGAGAGCCGTATCAACGCGGCCTCATCGTCCATGGCGGACGCTTCCTTCAGGCTCATCAGACGTAGTAATCCAGTTCTTCCTGTTTCTTCAGAAGGTCCCGCAAGTCATGGGCATTGTCACCGAAGAAGTATGCCAGTCCCCAATGCGTGCCGAATGCTGACCTTTTGGCCACCTTCTGCTCTCGCGGGTCCGAAAGCTCGTGGAATTCGAAAAAAGGGTGGCTGGCCGTCTCTTCCGGAATCTCCAGTCGGCTTACGACACGGCGTCGGGGATATACGCCAAAACAGCCGGCGTGCCCCTTGGCATCGACGACCTCCTTCGGGAAGAAGGCATCCAGTTCCTCCTGCGTCGTCTTCGGATCGAATGCCAGCACGAGGCCCTGGTAGCCGTTGAAGCCATAGGCCCGTTCAATCAGTTCAAGCGCGTTGAACCCCGGTGGGCGATAAGCGACCTCGCCGAAGTAGAGCTTGTTGTCGTTGGTCAGGAAGTATTCCGGGTGGATGAACCCGAAATCGATATCGAAAACTTCGATCAACTTCTCGATTTCCTCGGTGATCCGTTCCCGGTGCGCCTCGAGCTCAGGCGTCGCCGGTACGAAGACCGAGTAGCCCAGCGTCACATATTCCGAGATGTTCAGGAACTCGATCTTGCCATTCTTGATCCAGGCCTCGACCGCGAATTCCCAGCCGTCGAGGTGACTCTCGAGCAGGGCAGGAAATTCCTCGTCGGGGATGTTGTCGACGTCCTCCGGCGTGCGTATCACCCTGTGCCCCGCGGTGCCGGACTTGTCGAAAGCCTTGAAGTGGATGGGGTCGTTCGGGTCGCCATCGAGTTTCAGAAGCGTCTGGTTCACCCGCTTCAAGAACCGGATCACGTCGCCGCGGTCATGGGCCTCTTCGAAAACGCCTACACGGATGCCTCCGAGCTGCGCTCGGCGTTTCATAAGCGACTTGTCGCGGAAGAGCATCGCCTGGCCCAAAAGGCGCGGGTTCTTCAGCAGCACGGCATTCACGGCGCCGGCCCATTCCACAGTCTCCTCGAAGATTGGGATGGCCACGTCGACGCCCATATCCTCTAGGGTATGCGCCAATTCGTGCGACCGTTCGTTGAGACGGTCGAAATCCCACGGGACGAAGGGAATGTCGTTCTGCTGGCAGTATTCTTCGGCCCAAGGCGGAGCGACCACGACGTATCTGCGATCGAAACGGTCCACCGCGTCGATGGCGTTCAGGCTCCAGCCTAGGAGCGCGACATAGCCCTTGTCCGGGTTCTTGTCGGTCATTGCTTTTCCTTTCGTCAGGCAGATCCCCAGAGACGAGCGCGCGTCCTGTCCGCTCGCGGAACAAGGGAATGTCCTGTTCGAAAGACGCGGCTCCGGCGAGCTGGTTCTGCGTTTTTTCAATTTTACAGGCTAGCCCTGTGCGGCCGGATTTCAACTGGTCCGCCCAAGAGAGGCGCTATGGGGGAAGCGCCAGCAACGCCAAGAGGCTTTTCAGAGAAGGAATTTTGCAGGGCCGTCGGCGCTGATCGTCTTGCGGCCATCCGCCGCCTCGCGGACGTCCAGCCACTCCTTCTCATCGTCGACCTCAACGAAGAAACACCACTCGTCCTGTTCCATCAGAACAATCGCCTCTTCTGCTGTAAGGCTCCATTTCGACTTGCCGAAAAACGATTTTCGGACCCCGCCGATCGCCACGATTTCTGCGCCGTTCCGAGCAGCCTTGGCCCAAGTCACTTGAGCTGGTGCAGCCATAAGGTTCACCCCCTCTCGTTCAATAACATAGTGCAGAACTGCTCAAGGTGAATGCAGTGAGGCGATAGAGGTGTCGAACTGACGGTCGAATTCTTTGGCCATACATCGGCAATCACTCTCTGCTGTATGAGATCGCACACTGTCTCGCTGTCGAACCGGAGACGGCGTTCTGGTGATGATGGGTATATGGAAGCCTTGGGTTTGGGATGTCGACTGACGCTGTGGCTGCACACCCGGCGCGGATGTCAGCTTTCCGCCCTCCGCGTCTGGCGCAGCATCCGGCCCTAAACGGACCTTCGCCCGGCTGACCAACGCTAAGGTGCGGCTTCCCCGAACCGACCGTCCGTGACGTCGTGCAGCATGCGCCTGGAGAGCAAGGCCGGCTGCACGGGACGAAGCGGACCCGCTACTTTCGCGCCCTCAGAGTCAGGCATTCCGCCGGGACGGCGAGGCCGTCGTCGTCATGGAAGTCCGCGAGTTCTTCGACGATCTCCTGGATCAGCCGGTCATGCTCGGCCGCGGGAAGCTCTGCCATTGTTTCCGCGATGGGTGAGCCCGCGATGGCGGCAGTTATGAAGGCCGTTGAATCGGGATGGCGGGCGAATTTCACGTCAAAGGCGACATGGACGTCTATCTGGCCTGCGCCCGCGGCCAGATCGTGCAGACTGTCGCGGTCACCAAGTGAGTAGACCATGTCCCACGGCGCGGTTGTGCCGTCACCGAATTCCCGGTCCAGGACCGTCGAGAAGGCCGCACCGATTGGAGACCGCGTCTTCCAGACGCTCAGAGCCAGACGGCCACCGGGCTTGATGACACGCGCCATCTCGGCCATCGCACTCGGCTTGTCAGGCATGAACTGCAGACTTTGCTGGCAGAGTCCCACGTCGAAGGCCGCGTCCGGCAGCGGCATTGCGGTGACATCGCATTCCAGCCAGGCGATTTCCGGGTAGCCGGCCTCTGCGGCGAACCGGGCCGCGGCTTTGACCATTTCGGCGGAGACGTCGGTTCCCGTAACATCTGCGGCCGAACCCGTGCGTGCGGCCGCCACGCGCGCCACAACGCCAGTGCCGCAGCCGATGTCAATCACCCGGTCGCCGGGCACGACATCGGCGGTTGCGACCAGATCCTCGGCGGCGCGGCCCATCTGGGCGCGAACCCAGGAAGCCTCATAGACCTCTGGACCGCCCCGTCTCAGCTGAAAGCCGGAATTTCCTGTCATGGTCGCTGTTCCCATGATCCTCGCGGCCGACCGCAGAGGTCGTGCCCAGCGAGGCCTGAGTGCTTCGGTTTCACGCCGTCGATGCAGTGAGTGCGATGGTCCGACAGCCAGATGAGGACGCCGCAAAGCGTCCGGTTCGCGGTTCAAGATGTGTCACGAGCATAGCACATCGCCAGGTGTTCTGCAGGCACTTGCGGGCGCACGTCGCAGTTGATGAGACAGAACGGCGGAAATGGGCTCGAAACAGTCACGCCTCGCTGCAGCGGGTCGCGAGGCCACCCGGGCACAGCAGCATATCGCTCACCGGCCCTTAGCCGTCTTTCGTTAGGCCGCGCCCGCTGCGGCGCGGCTTCCCCAAACCGGACATCGGTGGCCACGTGCAGCATTGAATGACGGCCCAAGGTCAGCAGTGCGGGACTGGATCGCCGCTGTGGGCGTCAAGACAGCCTACATAGAACCAGGTTCGCCCTGTGAGAACGGATACTGCGAAAGCTTCAATGCCCGGTTCAGGGACGAGCTGCTAAACGGTGATCTGTTCTACAGCTTACGCGAGGCTCAAATCCTCATCGAGAAATGGCGCATCCACGACAACACCGTCAGGCCGCACAGCGCATTGGGCTATCGCCCGCCTGCACCAGACAGCATCGTGCCGATGGACCAAAGGCCCACGATGCACTAACAATCAAACCGGACCACCCGACGGGGGCATGCCAGTTTTCACTATTTCGAGTCAGGTCACTCCTCCGGAGAGAACCAGCGTCTTGTGCGAGGGCAATTGCAGATCCTGGCGGCCGGGCTTTCGGGGAAGGGGGCTGGGCACCGCGGACAGCAGTCTTTTCGTGTAGGGATGATGGGGCGACCGCAGCACCTGCTCAGTCTCGCCCGCTTCGACGATCTCGCCCCGGTACATGACAGCAATACGGTGGCTGACACGTTCGACGACCGCAATGTCATGCGAGATGAACAGGAATGCGATCCCCAGCTTCTCCTGCAGGTCCTGCATCAGCGCGGTGACACGAGCGGCGGTGGAAACATCGAGCGCGGATACGGCTTCATCCGCAACAATCACCTTGGGGGAAACCGACAGTGCCCGCGCAAGGCAGAGCCTCTGGCGCTGGCCCCCTGAAAACTGATGCGGATAGCGGTCGGCGGCCGAGGCATCAAGCGTCACCATCTCCAGCAGGTCAGAGGCCAGTGCCGCGCGGGCGGCGCCTTTCAATCCGCTGTGCAGATAGGCCGGTTCGGTGATGAGATCGCGCACCTTCATGCGGGGATTGAGGCTGGCGAACGGATCCTGAAAGACCATCTGCACATCGGCGCGTGCCTGTTGAAGTGCCTGCGTGCCAAGGCCGGTGAGCTCGCGCCCGGCCAGGATGACGCGTCCGGCATCCGGCTCGATCAGGCGCATCAGGGTGCGCGACAGGGTGGACTTGCCACAGCCGGATTCCCCGACAAGACCCAGCGTCTCGCCCGGGCGGATTTCAAAGGACACGTCCTTGACGGCGGGCACCTTGACCTTCGACTTCAGAAAGCCGCCGCTGCGGGCAAAGCTCTTGGACAGGCCTTCGACCTTCAGCACCGGTTCCGCGGAGGGAACCTGCGGCCGCAGGGGCGACAGGCCCAGCTTGGGCGTTGCCGCCATGAGGTCGCGTGCATATTGCGATTGCGGGGCCTTGAAGAGAGCGCCGGTATAGGCAACCTCTTCGGTATTGCCGTGCCGCATGACGACGACACGATCAGCGATTTCCGCCACCACGCCCATGTCATGCGTGATGAACAGGATTGCCATGCCGATTTCCTGCTGAAGGCTTTTCAGCAGTTTCAGAACCTCGGCTTGTGTCGTGACGTCCAGCGCCGTTGTCGGCTCATCGGCAATCAGCACGTCGGGTCGGCAGGCCAGGGCAATGGCGATCATGACCCGCTGGCGCAACCCGCCCGACAGTTCGTGTGGATATTGGTCCAGACGTCTGGCGGGATCGGGGATGCGCACCTGGTCCAGTGCACGTTCGGCGGCGATACGTGCCTCGTTGCGGCCCATGCCCTGGTGACGGCGCAGCACCTCGCCCAGCTGTTCGCCGATCCGCATGACCGGATTGAGAGAGGTCATCGGCTCTTGAAAGATCATCGAGATGCGGTTGCCACGGTGGGTCTGCATCCCGCGGTCGGACAATTGCGCCAGATCGATCGGCGCCTGCGCGCCCAACCGGATCTGACCGGCGGTGATGCGCCCGCCCTCACGTTCGATCAGGCGCATGACCGACAAGGCCGTTGCCGATTTGCCCGAGCCGGATTCCCCGACAAGTGCCAGCGTTTCGCCGGCATGGATGTCAAAGGACAGATCGCGCACGGCGGTATGGCTGCCAAAGGCGACAGTCAGCGATTTTACGGAAAGGACGGGAGCATCAAGCATGGGTCAGAACGGCATCAGGGCGGGCGTCCAGCGCCCGGGTTTCGGGGTGATGCGCGCCTCGAACGGGTCTGCGCCAAAGACTTGCCAATGCAGGGTGTCGGACAGTTCGATCATCCCCCAGGCGGCGGCGGGCGCGCCCTGGGTGGTAAAGCTTTCGGTCAGGCTCTGCTGGGTCAGATGGGTGATCCCGTCCACCGTGGTCACAGTGTTCCAGTGAACGTGGCCGGACAGGCAGACCACCGGGACGCGGGCCTGCGACAGGGCCTGCCGGGCGCGGTCGCTTTGCGGATAGCGAGAGACACCTGGGTTGCGTTCAAAGTAATAGTTGCCGGTCTGGCCGTGTCCCGAAACCGGGACATGGCTGACCACCAGTGTCGGCTTTTCGGCGGCCTGCATGGTGCGCGACAGCCAGAGCAGGTCCGGTTCCGGCAGGTCGAACCCGATCCGGTCGGTGCCCCGGCTGATCTTGGGATCGGCCCGCCACAGGGCGATCTGCCAATCGCCGCAGTCCAGCACATCGTTCCCAAGGCTTTGGCCCAGGATATCTTCGTTCTGGGCCGTGGTCAGGTGGTCGCGGTCGTGGTTGCCGTTGACGTGATGGATGGGCGCGTTCACGGCCTTGAAGGCCTCGGCCACCTCGGCTTCCAACCGCAGGTCCGTGGTCTCGTCGATGTCCGAGATACGGTCGCCCAGGTCCAGCACAAGGTCGGGGGCCTCGGCATTGGCCCATGCGGCGAAATCCGCCATCAGCGAGAGCGCGGTATCGCCGCGCTTGGTGTGCGAGGGGGCGCCGTGGTGAATGTCGGCGATGGTGGCGATGCGGAAGGTCATGGTGTGTGTGGTCCTGAAGGGAGGGGTGGCGCGCCCCGTTCGGGACGCGCCAAAGGTGTTCAGCTGTCGGCAAGCGCGATGGCGCCGGCGCGGAAATCCAGAACGTAGGGGATGTGGCCGGGCTGCGGCGCCCAGTCGATGCCCTTGTGCATTCCCCAGCTTTCGAAGGGACGGTACAGCGGCAGGACCGGCGGATCCTGCTTGATGCGGTCCATCAGCTCGACGTAGGCGGCCTTGCGTGCCTCGACGTCCTCGGAAAAGCGGAAGCGTTCCCAGATCGCGGCATATTCGGCGTCGGTGTTGAAGCGGCCCGAGCCTTCGGAGGGGCCGTTCGGCGCCCACATCACCCCGAACGAACCGAAGGGGTCGGCAAAATACATCGGGTTCGACCAGCTGCGCGCCATCAGCTCCGGGCTGGCGCCTGTCCACTGTTCGGTGACGTTCACGCGGCCCTTGATGCCGACCTCGGCCCACATTTCGGTGATGGCCTGCGCGGCCAGCACGCCGTTGGTGTAATAGACCGGGTAGGCGTCAAAGACGATTTCCTCGCCGTCGTAGGACGATTCCGCCAGCAACTCGCGCGCCTTCTCGGGGTTGTACTCGAATGTGTCGAGCTCGGGCATGTGCAACTCGCCCATCTCGGCCATCGTGTGGGTCGAGGGCACGATCGCCTTGCCCAGCCACAGCGCCTCGTTCAGCAGGTCGCGGTCGATGGCCATCGACATGGCCTGGCGGATCTTGGGGTCGACCAGGTTGGGATGGTTCACGTTCATGATCATGACGTGGAACAGCGCGGTGGCCGAACCTTCGGTCTTGAGGTTGGGGTCGGCGTTGATCAGGTCCAGCTGGTCGGGCGCGATATTGGTGACGATGTCCGCTTCGCCGGTCTTCAGTGCGGTGATACGGCTGGCGGTTTCGGGGATGCGGATGACGGTGGCCTTTTCCAGAGGCGCGCGGTCGCCCCAGAACGCGTCAAAGCGGCTGTAGACGACCTTTTGCCCCGGAACAAATTCCGAGATCGCGTAGGGGCCGGTGCCGACGGGGGCCAGCGAGAAGGCCTCGAAATCGCCGTCCTCGGCCACGTCCGGGTCGCCGGACAGCGCCTTGGTATAGTCTTCGGGGATGATCATGACCTGTTGCAGCGAAACCAGCGTTTCCCACAGCGGCTCGGGGCGCTCGACCTTGATCTGGACGGTATGGTCGTCGATCTTCACCGCCTCGGCAAAGTTTGCCAGACGGTCCTTGGAGCGCACGACATAGGGGGCAAAGGTCGCCTGGTACATGCGGTTCAGCGAGAACACCACGTCGTCGGCGGTCATGTCTTCGCCGTTGTGGAACTTGACGCCTTCGCGCAGCTTCAGCTCCATCGTGGTGTCATCCACCAGCCGCCACTCGGTGGCCAGCGCGGGCACCCATTCGGGCTCCAGCTTGGAGTGGTCGCGGTCGATCAGCGTGTCGAAGCTGTTGTAGTAGAACTGCGATCCGACGTTGGAATGGTCGCGGCCGGGATCGAGGTAGTCCGAGATATTGGCCGCGCCGACGGTGATCGACTGGGCAAGAGCAGAGCTGGCCAGAAGCGCAGCAGCAGTGGTCATCAGAAGGGTTTTCATGATTGTCTCCATTGAAGGACGTTGACGGGCGTCTTCGGCCTCTTGTTTAGCGGTCGCGCAAGCGGACATCGGCGCGGTCACGCAGCCAGTCGCCGAGGATCTGCACGGAAAAGGTGACAAGGATGATCAGCGCAGCAGGGGCGATCACCATCCAGGGGGCGGTGGGCATGTAGTCGCGGCCATAGCCGACCATGCTGCCCAAAGTGGCGGTCGGGGGCTGTACCCCAAGGCCCAGGAAGGACAGCGTCGATTCAAGGATCACGATGTTGGACAGGGACAGGGTGAACTGCACCACCAGCGGCGAGACGATGTTGGGCAGGACATGGGTCAGCGCGATATACCGTTGACCGCCCCCCGAGGCGCGGGCCGCCTCGATGAAGGGCAATTCGATGATCTTGCGGACCTCGGCGCGCACGATCCGGGCGTATTGCTCCCAACCGGCGATGCCCAGGACGCAGATCATGACGGTCAGCGACGACCCGAAAAGCGCCAGGATCAAGAGCGCCAGCAGGGTGAAGGGCACGGCGATCTGCAGGTCGACGGCGGCCATGATCGCGTCCTCGGCAAAGCCGCGACGCAACCCGGCGAACAGGCCCAGCGTGCCGCCGATCAGCAATCCAATGGTGGCCCCCGCAAGTGCCAGCCCAAGGGTCAGTTGCAGGCCGTGCAGGCTGCGCGAAAGGACGTCGCGGCCCAGTTCGTCGGTGCCGAGGTAGAACCCGTCCTTGTAGCGCTCGAACCCCAGCGGCGGGCGCAGGCGCGAGATCAGGCTTTGGGCCAGCGGATCGAAAGGGGCGATCAGCGGTGCCAGCAGCGCCATGAGGACCAGAGACAGACCGAACAGTGCAGCCACCTTCTGGATGACATTGCTGTCACGCCAAAGCGTCAAGAGGAAGGGCGCGCGCGAGGGGATGTGAGTGCTGGCGGTCATGGTCTTATCCTTTCGCCATGCGGATGCGCGGATCCGCGACGACATAGGCGATGTCGGTGAGGGCATTGATGACGACCACGGCGAAGGCGACGGAGATCACCCCGAATTGCAGCACCGGGTAGTCCCGCATGATGGCAGCGGAGACGAGCAGCTCTCCGATCCCGGGCCAGCTGAAGATGGCCTCGACCACCACGTTGCCCGCGGCCGCCATGCCGGCGATCTGCAAGCCCAGCACAGACAGCACCGTGACACCCGCATTTCGCAAGCCGTGTTTCAGGATCACGACCGTTTCCGGCAGGCCCTTGGCGCGGGCGGTGCGCATGAAATCCTGCCCCAGCACGTCCAGCATGGCGTTGCGGGTAAACCGGGTCAGCGCCGCGATCAGCACCCCTGACATGGCAATCGTAGGCATGATGAAATGCCAGGCCGTGCCGTTGCCCACCACCGGCAACCAGTTGAGCGAGAAGGCAAAGATCAGCACCATGAAGGTGGCGATGACGAAATTGGGCACCGCGTAGCCGATAAAGGCCAGCCCCATGACCGCGCTGCCGATCCAGCTGTCGCGCCACAGTGCCGCGACCACGCCCAGCGGGACAGACACCACCAGCGTCAGCGCAAGCGCGCTGCCCAGAAGTTGCAGCGTGGGCCAGATGCGTTCGGCCACGATGTCGGCCACGGGGCGGCGCTCGATGAAGGACAGGCCAAAGTTGCCTTCCAGGATGCCGCGCAGATAGGCGAGGTATTGATGCCAGATCGATCGATCCAGACCGAAGTACTCGATCATCAAGGCGCGATCTTCCGCGGACAGACCGTCACCAAGGGCGGTGTCCAGCGGGCTGCCCGACATGCGCGTGGCAAAGAAGACCAGGGTGATGATGGCGAACAGGGTCAGCACCATCTTGAGCAGGGTGCGCAGGATATAGAGGGTCATTCCGGGGCTCCCGTGCGGCGAAGCAGGACAAAGCGGGTGCCGATGGCCCGCGCGATGGCGCCATCCGTGTCCGGGTTATCCCCGACAAAGACGGCCTCGGAGGCGGAAACGCCGGTGCGCGCCAGCGCCAGCGCGGCGAGATGGGGGTGGGGTTTGCCGATACTCTCGAACTTCAGTTCCGTCAGCATGGCGCGCAGCGCAGCCAGCAGGGCGCCGGTTTCGGCGATGGGCTGGCCAGCGTGGCCGGGGTGTGCGGTATCGGTATTGGAAACCCAGAAGGCAGCGCCGCCTTGGACCAGGGCCGCGACCGCGTTCAACCTGTCCAGCGACAGTTGCGTGTCACGGCACAAGAGCACCAGGTCGGGCCTGTCCCCTGTCAGGGCAAAGCCCAGGCGCCGCGCTTCCTGTTCCATTGCCGGGCTGGCGAACAATGCCAGGCGCGCGCCGGGATGCAGGCGCGCCAGGTGCGCCAATGTCTGCTCCCCGGCCAGCAGGATCCGTTTGGCCGGCACCTTCAGGCCAATCGCCGCGAGCCGGGCGCTGAGGTCCGCGGCGCAATGGGACGAATTGTTGGACACCAGCCACAGGCGCTCTCCGCAGCTCTGCAGGAAGGAGGCGGAATCCGTGTAGGCGCGGCCTTCCGAGACAAGACAGCCATCGAGATCGCACAGAACAAGACGATCCTGCGCGACCAGGTCGGGCGAAAGTTGGCTGGTGATCTGGTTGTTTACGGTCAGTACTGAGGCCACGGGCAAAGGCTCCCTGGACCTCGGCGCAACCTGCGCCGAGGTGGTCTGGTGTGGGGACAAGTGATCGTTCAAGTTCGAGTGCGACCGTTTCCGGCCTCGGCGGCACATTTGCCTGCTTGCCGTGACATGGCTGTGACAAAGCAAAGCTATGCTTTGGGAAACCCATAGACCTGCTTTGGATCGGCCATGACTATTCCCCTTCGCACCCTCGAAGCGCTTCGTTCAGTGGCCGAATCCGGCTCTTACGCTGCGGCTGCACGGCAGTTGAACGTCACCCAGCCGGGAATCTCGCAGCATGTGCGCAAGCTGGAAGAAGGGTATGGCGTGGTGCTTTTCGTCCGAGAAAAGGGAAAACTGCATCCGACGCCCCTGTGCGAAAGGCTCTGTGATGCGGCCGAGCGCGTGATCAGCGAATACGAAACGCTTGAGCAGATGCTGCGGCGCCACGGGTCGCTGACCAAGGGGGAGTTGTCCGTGGGGCTGGGCAACGCGATGCCCGGCATGTCGGTGATCGCGGCTTTCAACAAGGCCTACCCGCAGGTTGCCTTGCAGGTCACCACCGGTTCGCATGACAAGATCATGCGGCAGGTCATCAACCACACCGTCGACGTCGGCATCCTGCCAGAGGTGCCCAAGGACGGGCGTTTCCGCCGCCAGGTGCTGTTGACGAACAATGTCGTCGCCATCGTGCCGCTGTCACACCCTCTGGCCAGCGCAGAGGCCGTCACCTGCGAAGACCTGCTGCGCCACAGGTTGATCTTTCGCACGACCGGGTCGTCGACGCAGAAGGTTCTCGACCGCTATTTTCGGCGCCACGACGTGTCCCCGGCGCCGTTCCTGACCCTCGACAACCGGGATGGCGTCTACGAGGCGGTGGTCAATGGCATGGGCATCGGCTTTGTCTGGCGGACAGGAACGGGGCGCAACGAGGATGTGAAACAACTGAGACTGTTGGGCGCCGATACGTCGAGCGCGGAGGTGGTCTTTGCCCCGGTCGAACGCAAGATGGAAACGCTGAACGCGCTTTTCGGATTGGTCGACGGCATCGAATTGCGGTGATGTCGGCAAGCGGGGCCCAACTCTTGTGGCGCCTCGAATCATCTTCCATACAGTCCGTCCGAACAGGTCGATCCTTGCCGGATCGGCCCGCGGGATTGCCCCGCCTTGAGAATGGGCATTCGGGGGCCTCAAAGGTGTGAACTTTGTCAACTATATGACAATATTGAACGTTTTCTGATCAAACAAAAGCCTTGCCAGTTTCGGGCAGTTCTGGAAGCCTTTAGGGACATCTCTGGCACGGATCTTCCACAGGGCCACGCAACCAGTTCCTTTTGAGGGGAATGATATGGGACAGCGTGTGCTATCCGTGCGCCACGGGGATGAGCCGCTTGACGATCGCGCAACCGCCTGGCTTGAGAACGCCGGCTACACGGTGGATACCCGTCGCCCGTTTGGCGGCGAGGCGCTTGGTGTGCCGGGCGACGATCTTGCCGCGACCATCATCTATGGCGGGCTGTACAATGTCTACGAGACCGACCGGCATCCGTTCCTGAAAGAGGAATACCGCTGGATCGATGCCTGCCTGACGGCCGGGATCAAGGTCCTGGGCATCTGCCAGGGTGCCCAGATGATCGCGCATCACCACGGTGCCTGGGCCGGTGCGCGCAAGCGCGAGATCTTCGAGTTCGGATATTACGAGATCACCCCGACCGAGACCGCGGGCGATTTTCTCGACCGACCGCTGACTGTCTGCCAGGCGCATTTCCACACCTTCGATCTGCCGACGGGGGCCGTGCGCCTTGCCGCGAATGACAACTACGCGAACCAGGCCTTTCGGATGGATGAAACGGTCTATGGCCTGCAATTCCATCCCGAAGTGACAGAGCCGGGCTTTCGCCGCTGGCAGGTGCAAAAGGCCGGTGTCTATGGCCGTCCCGGCGTGCAGGACCGCGCCGAACAGGACCGCCTGCTGGCGCAACATGACTCGGTGCAGGGCGCGTGGTTCGAGGGGTTCCTCGACCGTTTCATCGGGCGCCCGGCATGAGCGTGCAGGGCTATTGGGCAGACCTGCCTTCGGCGGCGTTTCCGGACCTGCCGCAAGAGACGGTCGCGGTTCTGCCGTTGGGCGCGACCGAGCAGCACGGCCCGCATCTGCCGCTCTCGGTGGACAGCGATCTGATCGGCGCGGTGGCGGACCGGATGCTGGCGGCCCTGGCGCCCGAGCAGTCGGTGCTGGTGTTGCCCGGTCTGACGATCACCAAGAGCGACGAGCACATCGCGTTTCCCGGGACCCTGACGCTCTCGGCAGAAACGCTCCTGGCCGTGTTGCGAGAGATCGGTGCCTCGGTGGCGCGCGCCGGGGTGACGCGGCTGGTTCTGTTCAACGGGCATGGTGGCAACAGCGCGCTGTTGCAGGTGGCCGCGCGCGATCTGCGTTTGCAGCATGACCTTGTCGTGGTGAGCTGTTCCTGGGGCGGCTTCGCCGAGTGGCAGGGGATCTACGCACCGGAAAGCTACGCCCATGACATTCATGCTGGGGACAGCGAGACCTCGGCGATGCTGGCCCTGCGGCCGGACCGCGTGGACATGAGCAAGGCGCGGGATTTTCGCCCGGCGATGACGGATTGGGACAGCGCCTTTCCGCACATCGGGTTGGGGAGCAAGCCCGCCAGCCCCGGCTGGCTGGCGCAGGATCTGAACGGGCAGGGGGCCTGTGGCAACGCGGCCGCCGCGACCGCGGACAAGGGGGCGGCCCTGCTCGACAGTGCAGCGCGCGGGTTTGCGGCCTTTCTCGCCGAGTTCGCAGGGTTCGACCATCGGAGGGTGCGGCCATGACGCGGCCCGAACGGATGGACAACTGCCTGCCCGGCGTCCTGGTGCCGCGGGCCTTGCTGGCCGATCCGGCGGCGTTCGGCGGCGCGCTGGCGGCGGATTGCATGGCCGGGGACCTGGTCATCCGGGACGGGCGCGCGACCGGCCTGATCGCCTCGGGCGGCACTCCTCGGCGCATGGTCCTGCCACGCCTGACAGAGCCGCATGTGCACCTGGACAAGTGCCACAGCATCGGCCGCATGCAGGGCGTTGGCGGGGACCTGGCCACGGCCATTGCCGCGCAGAAGGCGGACAAGGTCAACTGGACGGCAGCAGACCTGCGCAGCCGCGCCGCGCGGGGACTGCAAGAGCTGGAACAGGCCGGATGCAGCGCGGTCCGGACGCATGTGGATTGGGGCGAGGCTGCCGATCCCCGGGCCGTTCCACTGGCCTGGGATATCCTGGGGGACCTGGCCGCAGACAGTGCCCTGACCGTGCAGCGTGCGGCCCTGACGGGGATAGAGCGCATGGCCGATCCGGACTACGCCCGACACTGTGCGCAGGGGCTCCGCGATCAGGGCGGCGTGCTGGGGGCATTCGTCCTTGACCAGCCAGAGCGCGACGCCGGGCTTGCCAACATGTTCCGCGAGGCCGACAGGCTGGGACTGGCGCTGGATTTCCACGTGGATGAAGGTCTGGCAGAGGGGCTCGACGGGCTGGAACGCATCGCGGATGCGGCGCTTGCGACGCGGTTTCAGGGGCCGGTCCTGTGCGGCCATGCCTGTTCGCTGGCAAACCTGGCGGATGTGGACGTGGCCCGGATCGCGGACAAGCTGGCGCGGGCGGGCATTGCCGTCGCCATGCTGCCGCAGACCAACCTCTACCTTCAGGGCCGCACCGGGGGCACGCCCGACCGGCGCGGTGTCACGCGGCTGCACGAATTGCAGGCCGCTGGCGTCACCATGACGATCGGCGCCGACAACGTGCGCGATGCCTTCTGCCCCATCGGGCGGCATGACCCTTTGCATGTGCTGGGCCTGAGCGTGCTGGCGGCGCATCTCGACCCGCCGCTGGGCGACCACCTGCCACTGATCACCACCAACGCGCAGAGCGCGCTGGGACTGGCGCCCCGAACCGTCGACGGGGCCGCCATCGGGGATCTGCTTGTCTTCGACGCAACCGACAGCTCGGACCTGTTGGGCGGCACCGCGCCGCGCCGCCTGTCCGACGCTTTGGGAGCCCTGTCATGACAGAAAAACAGACCAACTGGCGCGGGATTGCCGCCGAGCTTGCCCCCGTCGAGGTGATCGAGGAGCCGGTGCTGATCAAGAAACGCTCGCGCGATTTCTTCTGGTACTCGCCGATCCTGAACGCGCAGCTCAAGAAATGCTTCGGGGACCTGGTGGCCCGGCCCGCGACGTCCGGGGAACTCGCACAGTGCCTGGCCGTTGCTTACGCGCATGACCTGCCCGTCGTGCTGCGCGGTGGCGGCACCGGCAACTACGGGCAGGCCGTGCCGCTGCAGGGAGGGCTGATCATAGAAACCACGGCGATGAACCGGATCCGGGAAATCGGTGAGGGTTTCGTGCGCGTCGAGGCGGGGGCCTTGATGGCCGACATCAACGCGGCCCTTATCGCGCGGGGCTGGGAAATGGCCATGTTCCCCTCGACCCAGGACATCGCGACCATCGGCGGCTTTGTCGCCGGGGGCAGCGCCGGGATCGGGTCCATCGCGAACGGCGCGCTGCGCGAAAAAGGCAATATCATCAGCCTTAAGGCGCTGTCGGTGGAGGAGGCGCCACAGGAGCGTGTGTTCGACGCCGAAGAGGCGCTGCAACTGCACCACGCCTGGGGCCTGAACGGTGCGATTACAGAGGTGACGCTGCGGACCGTGCCGACCCGCGACTGGATCGGCTGCATGGCCACCTTCGACAGCTATCGCGACTGCTATGCCGCCGGTTACGCGCTGGCGCAAAGCGAAACCATCGGGCGCAAGCTGTGCTCGACCGTCGAGGCGCGGATCGTCGACTATTTTCCCCGGCTCGAAGGGCACTTGACCAAGGGGCGGCACCTTCTGGTGGCGCTGGTCCCGCGAGAGGACATGGAGGCTTTTCACGCCCTGATCGCGGCGCAGGGCGGGACGGTGGACCTCGCCCTCGACGATGCCGAACGCAAGGCCAAGGGCATCCCGCATGTGTTCGAGTTTGCCTACAATCACACCACGCTGCAGGTGCTCAAGGCCGACCGCTCTGCCACCTACCAGCAATACGGTGTCGGCGATCCGTCGGACGCCGAGGCCGTGGCGTGTCTGGGTGCCGCGGTGGGCGATGACGTCTGGCAGCACCATGAATTCGCCCGCGTGGACGGAAGGATCGTCGCGTTCGATCTGCCGATCATCTGGTTCACCGACGAGACCCGCCTGCGCCAGATCGACGACACCTACCGCGCGCATGGGTTTTCCGTGGCCGACGCCCATACCTACCACGTCGAGGGCGGCGGTCTGAAGAATGCCGACTACCGGCACCTGGCGTGGAAGAAACGCATGGACCCCAAGGGACTGCTGAACCCCGGCAAGTCACGGGCCTGGGAGATGGTGCGCCATCTCTCCGCAGACGACATCGAAGCAAAGGCCAAGGACTGAACCAATGAGTATCCAGACAAAACCGCTGACGCCACACTTCGGCGCGGACGTGCAGGGCATCGACCTGAACACCGTCACGGCAAATCACCTGTTCCCGCAGATCCGCGCCCTGTTCGAGGAGCATTCGGCGCTGCTGTTCCGGGCACAGGACATGACGGACGAGACACACCTGCGGCTCGCCGGGCTGTTTGGCCCGATCGAGGATCGCGAGGCAGATGAGCGCAAGCCGGGCGAGGGGTTCAAGATTTCCAAGGTCTCGAACGTCCAGGAGGACGGCACCACCTCAGGCGAGATGGACCTCAAGACGCTGAACCTGAAGACCAACTTCCTTTGGCACTCGGACAGCACCTTTCTGCCCACGCCCGCGTTGATCAATATCATTACCGCGCGCGTCGTGCCCTCGTCCGGTGGCGCGACAGAGCTTGCCTCGACCCGCGCGGCCTGGGCGATGATGCCCGAAGAGATGAAGGCCAGGATCCGGGGGCGTGGCATCTGGCATCGTTACAGCCATTCGCGGCGCAAGATCTCGCCCGAACTGGCCGAATTGCCGATGTTCAACAAGTGGCCGGACACCCATTGGAACGCGGTCTGGGAAAACCCGATCAACGGGCGCGAGGCGCTGTATATCGCCAGCCATGCCTTCAAGGTCGATGGTTATGACGAGGCCGAAAGCGAGGCGTTGCTGGCAGAGCTGACAGAGTTCTGCACCCAGCCCGCCTTTGTCTATGCGCACAACTGGCAGGTGGGGGACGTGCTGATCTGGGACCAGCGCGCCGTGATGCATCGTGGCACGCCCTGGCCCTACGAAGAGCCGCGCACCCTGTCCAGCATCTGCGCCACCGTCACCGAAGAAGACGGCCTGGACCGCATCCGCGTCCCGGCCTGACACCGAAACCCGCGCGGCCGACCGGGCCCCTTGCGGCCGCGCGCCTTCCCGCAGTCCTCACGCTGCTTCCCGACAGGGCGGTCCCCCTCACGACCCAACAGAGAGGAATGAACATGACCTTCACGACGCCAAGCGGCAAACCCCTTCCGGATTTCCTGGCCAAGTCGGCGGCGCGGGTCGGTGACGATGCCGTCAGCCGCCGCGAATTCCTGGCCACGGCCTGTTCCTTTGGCGCCTCGGCCGCGACGGCCTATGCCATGCTGGGCATGCCGGCCCCGGCGCAGGCGGCCAGCCATGCGCAGGTGGGCGGAACCGTCCGCATCCAGCAAGAAATCGTCGGCATGCGCGACCCGCGCAAGTTCGACTTCAACAGCCTCGCCAACTTTACCCGTGGTTGGCTGGAATACCTCGTGCAGTACAACTCGGACGGGTCGTTCACGCCCGCGCTGCTGGAAAGCTGGGACATCAACGAGGACGCGACTCTTTACACGCTCAATGTCCGTCCCGGCGTGACCTGGAACAACGGCGATCCCTTCACCGCTGCGGACGTGGCGCGCAACATCGAACGCTGGTGCGACAGCCGGGTCGAGGCGAACTCTATGGCGATCCGTTTCGCGACCATCGTTGACCCCGAAACCGGCACCATGTTGCCGGATGCGGTCACGGTCGTCGACGATCTGACGGTGACGATCACCCTGCCCAAGCCGGACATCTCGCTGATCGCAGGCATGTCCGACTATCCCGCCGCCATCGTGCACGAGAGCTTTGACGAGGCCACGATGGTCGACAATCCCGTCGGGACCGGCCCCTACCTGCCAGAATTCTACACCGTCGGCGAGGCCGCCGCGCTGGTGCGCAACGCGGATCACACCTGGTGGAACGCCGGGAACGGCGCCTTCATGGACCGCGTGGAACTGATCGACTTCGGCACCGATCCGGCGTCGCATTTCGCGGCCGCCGATGCGGATGAATTCGACGTGACCTATGACACCGAGGGCGATTTCATCCCGGCCTTCGATGCCCTGGACGGCTGGACCAAGCACACCGTGACCACCGGGGCCGTGGTTCTGGCGCGCACCAACCAGAATGCGGAAACCGGCGGCAGCAGACCCTATGCCGATGTCCGCGTCCGCCGGGCGCTGGCGCTGGCGGTGGACAATGCCGTGGTGCTGGAACTGGCCTACAACGATCTTGGCGCCGTAGGCGAAAACCACCATGTTTCCAAGGTTCACCCCGACTATGCCGACATCGGCCCGGCCCTGCACGATCCGGCGCAGGCGATGACCCTGCTGGAAGAGGCGGGCATGGCGGATTTCGAGCATGAACTGATCTCGCTCGACTCGGCCTTCTGGAAGGCGACGGCGGATGCGATTGCCGCGCAGCTGCGCGACGCAGGCATCAACATCAAGCGGACCGTCATCCCCTCGTCGAGCTTCTGGAACGACTGGGCCAAGTATCCGTTCTCCGTCACGAACTGGAACCACCGCGCACTGGGCATCCAGACCTATGCGCTGGCCTATGTCTCGGGCACGTCGTGGAACGAGACCGGCTTTGCCAACGAGGCCTTCGACGCGCTTGTCGAACAGGCGCTGGCGACGCCGGATGTCGAAGCGCGCCGAGCCCTGATGGCGCAACTCGAGCAGATCATGGTCGACGAAGGCGTGATCATTCAGCCGTATTTCCGGGGTCTTGCGAACCATTCCAAGACCAACCTGAAAGGCGCGGCGATCCACATCTCGCAGGAAATGTACCCGCAGTACATGTACTGGGAGGCCTGAGCCTGCCACCCTGGTCCGCCCCGTTCCCCGGGCGGGCCACATCAGCCCTGGATACGACCGACCGACATGCTCGATACCGTCATTCTTGCCCTCTGTGGCGCCAACCTTGTTTTCATGGCCGCATGGATGACCGTTGGGGCCCTGGAAAACCTGTTCCATCCCTTTCTCAACGAAACCTACACCGCCGAGGTGATGGACATGGCGCGCATGCGCGAGGACTACCCCGAGGCCTATGTGCATGTCGCCTATCGCCGCCTGACCAACACCCGTTTGCGGAAATGGCTGTTCGGGGTGATCGTGGCCTTCGAGCTGCTGGCGATGGTGCTGCTCTGGGCGGCGGCGGTCAGCGTCCTGCTGGCCTTGCTTGGTGCCGCTTCGGTCGCGACGGCACTGACGCTTGGCCTGGTCGGGGCCGGGGCGTTCAGCTTTGTCTGGGCCGGGTTTCTCGTGGCCGGAAATTACTTCTGCTACTGGTTCGGCCACGAGGGCGGCCAGAACACCCATTTCCAGATGCTGCAATGGGGCATGCTGAGCACCATCGTGCTGATCGCGGCCTCCGTGGCGCTTGCCTAGCGGCCCTGCGTCCCGGGCTGGGCGCGGGTCCGGAACGCCCGGGGCGTGAGGCCTGTCGCCTGGCGAAAGGTCCGGCTGAACCCTGCATGTGATCCAAAGCCGGTGGCAAGGGCGATCTCGGTCACGGACATTCTGGTGCCTTTCAGCAGCGCGCGGGCATGGTCCAGCCGGAGCCGCAGATAGTAGTGCGACGGGGTTTGCCCCAGCGCGGCGCTGCACCGTGATCGCAGTTGCCGGGGGCTTTGGCCCAGCCGCATGGCGATCTCTTCCACGGGAAGAGGGGCCTCGAGGTGGGCAAGCATTAACGACCGCATCGCCTGCAGGATCGGGTCCGTCGTGTCCTGGGGGCGCTGGCTTTGGGCGGCGGGGCGCATGGAGCCGTGGACCAGATCCTGCGCCACCTCATCGGCAAATGCCGGGGACCGGGTCCGCGCCATCCAGGCCAGCATCGCATCCCCGGTCGCGGTTCCCCCCGCCGCTGAAAGTCGCCGGTCATCAAGGGCATAGATCGCGTCGATCACGTCGATCTCGGGCCAGGTCTCGCGGAACTCCGGTTCGGCCTCGTGGTGCAGGACCACGGAACGGCTGCCCAGCAACCCGCAACTGGCCAGCACGGCAACGCCCGTGTCGATGCCCCCCAGGATGGCCCCGGTCCGGTCGGCACGATGCAGGAAGGCGGCAAGCCCCGAAGGCACCACGGCCAGCGGGTCGTAGCCCGCGATGACAAGGACAAGATCGGGCGGCGTCGAGGCGCCCCATCCCCGGATGTCAGGCGCAACGCTGCGCCCGTTGGAGGCCTCGACAGGGGCGGACAGGGCCGACCGGGTTTCCCATGTGAACAGGGAATGACCCGCCCGCTTGTTGCCGATCCTCAAGCTCTCGCTCGCCAGGACATAGGCCAGCATCTGGAACCGTGGATGAAGGACGAAACAAACGTGGGGCATGGGCTTTGACGGATAGTTTTTCGTGTTTCATGGACAGTATTGAAAATGCGGCGCGATAGCATGTCGGAAAACAGACCCGGCAGGAGAATAGCCATGACCGTCATGACCCCGGCCCCTAACAAGGGCCGCCGCGCGGATTGCAGCGATGCCGAATGGGAGGCGCGCTGCGAATTGGCGGCGATCTACAACGCGCTCGTGAAATACCGCCTGACCGACCTGACGAACCAGTGGCACGCCATGCGCGTGCCCGGAGAGGACGCCCTGCTGACGCATCACTATGGCTGGATGCACGAGGAGGTGACGGCCTCGAACCTGGTCAAGGTGGGTTTTGACCGGACCAACCAGACCCCCGAAAACGGAGAGCCGAACCCCTCGGCGACCGAGATCGGCAAGCTTTTCTTCGAGGCCGATCCAGGCATGAATTGCATCATGCACATCCACACCAAGGCGATCATGGGCGTCAGCGCCCAGGCCGAAGGCGTCGGCCCCTACAGCCAGGCCTACCTGATGATCGGGGGTGCCGATGTGATCGGCTATACCGACTATGAATTCGAGTGTACCGATGATTTCCTGTCCGGTCTGCGTGCGGCGGGGCAGGGCAGAAAGATGATCGTCGAAGCCTGGCACGGCGCCTTTGTCTTCGGGCGCAGCGCAGGCGAAGCCTTTTTTCGGTCGTTCTACCTGGATCAGGCCTGTGCCGTGCAATTGCAGGTCCAGCAGGCGGCGGCCGGTGGCGCGACGGTCCGGACTATCCCCGAGGCAGAGCAGGCGCGCCACCTGTCCGACATGGATGCCAGCGAGTGGTACGGCTACGAAGGGGAACTGGAATGGCACGCGATCCGGCGGCGGCTGGACGTCGAGATGCCGGGATATTCGGACTGATCGGCGAGCCGACCGAGAGGCGATAGCGCCCTGGCGGTGCGCGAACACCGGGCGCGGATGGAGAGGCTTGCCATTCGCGCCACTTCGGCAACAGTTCCGAACGACGGTCGAAGACGCCATTTGGCGGTATCCGGGTTATATTTCGCCCCGGTATGGCCGGCCCCGATTTCGGAGATCTGCTTCGGCCACGCCGCCGCAAAATGACCTTTGACTTAAGGGGGGCGAAATTGCACGATGGCCCGGTTTTGACCAGACATGGTTAATTTTCGGCATCGATTGTTTCAAATCCCGCGAGGCGAGATTGGCGGCGGCAATAATCGTGACAACGCCACAATTGCCGCGCCAAGGGGGAATAACATGCCCAACTTCTTCACCGCCACCAGCGGCGGCGTTTCCGGCATTGTGGGCGGAAACGGATTCAGCGCAATCGCCAACGTCCTGACAATCGCCGGCACCGTTTACACCATTGCATCCGAAATTGGCTCTCATGTGAACGGCAACGGGTCTTTCAGCGATGTCGAGGATCCCAGTCTGGCGGCGATCGCCGCGTTGAGAGAAGAGTTGAAGGCCGAGATCGACGGACTTCGCGACGATATCACCGAACTCGAAGCCGCCTTGACAGATCTGATCGTTTCGCAGTTTTCCGGCGTGCAGCAACAGCTTCTGGCAAGTGCACAGTCACGCGCGAAAAGCGCGCTCGACCTGTTGGCGTCTTACGCCATCGACCAGGACGTCGATCGGGGCGAAATCATTTCCGATGCCTCGCGCGCTCTGCGAGATGCGCTGTCGCAGGCCGAACAGTTGCTTCGTCCCGGACAGGACCTGGAAACGATCAAGGTGGCGATCGGTGCCGTGGCCTACACGCTGTACGCCAGGATGGAGGTCGCGCGCGAACTGGAGGGCGGCGAAATCGCCTCTGACAAGATCACGCGTCAGATCGAAGATGTCATGACGTTCTTCGACAACGTGGTCACCTATGTCATTTCACGCCTGAGCGTTGAATACGGCTTTGAGGACTTGAGACAAACCGAAGGTTCGCCCGACTACGATCCGGCAATTCAGGCCTTGTACGAACAATATACGGCAGACTATCCCCCCTCGTCCTCGGTGTTCGTGGTCTTTCTTGACGATCGCGAGTTCCTCCCGTTCTATTCCGCAGGTTTTGAAGAATTCGAGGGTCGCCTTGCGTCGGGGTACTACGGCACTCCCTTCGCCTTTTCCCCCGACGTTGTCGACAACGCTGCAGGAGACTTCGAGGGGCCCTACCTGGTCGCGGGCACGACCAATCAGTACTACATCCCCTCCATCGACAGGATCATCACGCTCAATTCGGGCGAATTTTATGACGATGCCGGCAACCCGGTGGCCTCGGATCACCCCGAGGCGCGATCGGCAAACGAAATCTGGTTCGCCGAGTGCAGCGCCTGGGTCCTGGAACAGACGCTGCAATGGTTCGGCATCGACCGCGTCGAATTCGCCGAACTGGTCGCCAACTATCTTGACCTGACCGACGGCGAACAGTTCATCCTGCCCAGCATCCCGGGCTTCGACAATGCCGGCACCGTGGCCGGCACCGATGGCGACGACCTGATCATCGGCAACGACGGCGACGACCTGCTGCAGGGGGGCGGCGATCCCGACATCATCAAGGGCAATGAAGGCAACGACACGGTCGAGGGCGGCACCGGCGGCGACCGGCTGGAAGGCAACGAAGGCAATGACATCCTCAATGGCGGCGAGGATAACGACGCGCTGATCGGCGGGCCGGGCGACGACACGATAGACGGCGGCGACGGTCTCGATCTGGCGATCTATTACGGGAAACGGTCGGAATATGTCGTGACCTCCTACGCGGATGCGGGCATCCGCTATGTCCAGGTCGAGGGGCCAGAGGGCACCGACACGCTGACCAATGTCGAGCGGCTTGTCTTTGACGATCGTACGGTGCAAATCCAGAGCGGCGGTAGCCCGGGACTACTGGGTGACATCCTGTTCTCCGACGGGGTCCGGAGGATTGCGGATGACTTGATGTTCCTTTCGGGCTTTGGCCTTGTGCAAGCCGAAGGCGGCATGGGCGAGGATACGATCAGCGCCTTGGCGACAATTGACACGATCATCGACGGCGGCCCCGGAAATGATCTCCTCCGCGGGAGCTGGTCGTCCGTTCTCGACAACCAGAGCACGGCGCTATTTTCCGGACTGCGCGGATCCTATCTCATCCATCCCACCGAATTCGGCATCAACCCCGTCATCGAAGTGAGCGGCCCGGACGGGATGGATATCCTGACCAGCTTCACGGAGCTCGAATTTTCCGACATGACGGTCGGGATCGTTCGCGCAAGTTTCAACTTCACGACCTTCGAAGCCGAAGGCATCGGCGACCTCAACGACGATATCGTGCTTGGCACGCCCGGGGCCGCCTATCTCGAAGGCGGTGGCCGCAACGACACCATCCTTGCCGGCAGCGGCGACGATACGATCCACGGCGGCAGCACGGCCCCCGGTCCGGACGGGTCGGACCTGATCGAGGCCGGCGCGGGCGATGACCTTGTCTGGGGCGACGCGGGCAACGATACGATCCGGGGACAGGAGGGCGACGACACCTTGATCGGCGGCATGGGAATGGACATTCTCGACGGTGGCGGTGACTCCGACACCGCGTCGTATCGCGACTCCTCGGCTGGCCTGATCGCGGACCTGCAATTCCCGGCGATGAACTCGGGCGAGGCGAAAGGCGACAGCTACATCGGTATCGAGAACCTGGAGGGCTCCGCTTTCTCCGACAGCCTGCGCGGCGATCCGAACGACAACGGGCTGACCGGCGGCATCGGCGACGACACGTTGATCGGCCGGGGCGGCAACGATCTGCTGCAGGGCGATCTTGGCGGCGACCGGCTCATCGGCGGAACGGGGACGGACACGGCCAGCTACCTGTCCTCCGATGCCGGTATCATCGCCGATCTTGCCGCGCCCGCCTCGAACACGGGCGATGCCCGGGGCGATACCTATTCCTCGGTCGAGAACATCCTGGGATCGACCTGGGGCGATGCGCTGCGCGGGAACCACCTGGGGAACCTCATCCAGGGCCTGGGCGGTGACGACATCATCATCGGGCGACAGGGGGCGGATACGCTTGTCGGGGGCGAGGGGTTCGACAACCTGCGCGGCGACGGCGGCAATGACGTCCTGCGCGGTGGCGATGACGAGGATCTGCTGATCGGCGGAATGGGGCGTGACATGCTGACCGGCGGCGCCGATGCCGATTGTTTCGCCTTTGCCTCTGCAGCCGAGATGGGGGCCAACGCCAACCGGGACCAGATCCTCGACTTTGAGCAGGGCGTAGACATGATCTCGCTGGCCGGGGTGGTGCCCGGCGTGCTCGAATTCCGCGGCACGGCGGCGTTCGACCCCTCCGGCAATCCCGAGCTGCGGCTGATGGAGATGCCCTCCGGCTCGACCATCATCCAGGTGGATGTCGACGGCGACGGCCTGGTCGATGGTGAAATCCGGGTGGCGAACGTGGTCGGGCTGACCGAGGACGACTTCACGCTCTAGATGCGGGATCGCCCCGGCGCCTTCCGGCAAATGCCGGTCAGAGGCCCTGTCGCAGGGCCTCTGACCTTGGTTGATCTGTCAGGCCAGCGCCTCTTCCAGCTCGGTTTCGAGCCGCTGCATGGCCTGGACGCGCGGCTGAGAGAAGCGGGCCAGCAGCAGGTAGGCCACCGGCGTCAGGTAAAGCGTCGAGAAGGTCGCCAGACCCAACCCGCCGACAATGACCCATCCCAGCGCCTCGCGCGCCTCGGCGCCCGCGCCCGCCGACAGGATCAGCGGCACGCCACCCAGCACGGTCGAGGTCATGGTCATCATCACCGGCCGCAGACGGATGGTCGAAGCGTCTAGGATCGCGTCGCGCACCGTGGCGCCGCCATCGCGCAGCTGGTTGGCGAACTCGACGATCAGGATGCCGTTCTTGGCCATGATCCCGATCAGCATCACCAGGCCAATCTGGCTGTAGACGTTCAGGCTCAACCCGGTGAACAGCAGCGCGAAGGCGGCACAGGCCAGCCCGATGGGCACCGTCACCATGACCACGATGGCCGAGATGAAGCTTTCGAACTGCGCGGCCAGCACCAGCAGGACCACCGCGATGGCAAAGCCGAAGACCAGCACAAGGCCGGAGGCCGTCTGGTCCAGCGTCGCGGCCTCGGCCAGCGGGACGATGCGGTTTTCCTCGGCCAGGATCTCGTCTGCCAGTGCCTGTACCTGGGTCATCGCGTCGCCAAGTGCCAAGGTCGGCGTCAGCCCGGCCGAGATCTCGACCGAGCGGTTCTGGCCTTCACGGTCAAGCTCGGGCGCGATGGCGCGCTCTTCCAACCTGACAAAGCTGGACATGGGCACGGTCTGGCCGTCCCCCGTCTGGACAAAGATGTTTTTCAGGTCGCTGGGGTCGTCGACCGGGTTCGAGGTCGACAGCATCTGGATGTCATAGCTGCGGTCGTCGATAAAGACCGATCCTACGGTGCGCCCGTCCAGGACCGCGCGCAGCGCGTCCCCAAGACCCGCGATGTCGATCCCCAGGTCAGAGGCCCGCTCGCGGTCGATCTCGATGAAAAGCTGCGGCTGCGTGGTCTCGTATTCCAGCCGGACCTGGCCGAAGGCCGGGTTCTCCTGCATCCGCTCCACCAGCCGTTGAGACACATCGGCAAGCTGCGCATAGTTATCCCCGGTGATGGCAAAGGACAGGCCACGGCCCGCGCCCCGGATGCCCAGAGAGTTGGGCTGGATCGCGAAGGCCCGCACGCCGATCACGCCGCGCAGCTTGCCGTTGATCTCTCCGACGATCTCGTCCTGGCTGCGGTCACGTTCGTTCCAGGGCGCCAGGGAAAAGACCATGAACCCCCGGTTGTCCGAGCCGAAGCCGGTGATGGAAAAGATGTTGGTGACTTCCCCGGTCTCGCGCAGCGGCTCGATCAGGGCCTCGATCTCGTCCATCTTGGAGGTGGTGTACTGCAGCGACACGCCTTGCGGGGCAGAGACGGACAGCAGGGCAACCGCCCGATCCTCGCGCGGGGTCAGTTCCTGCCGGATGCCACCGGCGACAAAGACCGCCGTGGCCGAGAAGAGCACGGCCACCAGCAGCACGACAAAGGGCATCGCCAGGGCCCATTCCAGCGTCGCCTTGTAAAGCGCGCCCAGCCGGTTGCCCAGCCAGACAAAGGGGCCGCGCGGGTTGGGGTTCGGCTCTGCGGTCAGCAGGCGGCTTGCCAGCACCGGGCAGAGCGTCAGCGCCACGACTGATGACAATAGCACCGCCATCGCAAGGGTGAACCCGAATTCCCGGAACAACCCGCCGGCCTGGCCGGGCAGGAAGGAGAGTGGCACGAAAACCGCCGCCAGCGTGGCCGTTGTGGTCACCACCGCGAAAAAGACCTGCCGCGTGCCAAGGACGGCGGCAGCGCGGGCGCCCATGCCTTCGCTGCGCCGCCGGACGATGTTTTCCAGCACGACGATGGCGTCGTCGACCACCATGCCGGTGGCCAGCACCAGCGCCAGCAGCGTCAGGATGTTGACCGAGAACCCCACCATGTAGATGGCCGCCACGGTGCCGATCAGCGCCACGGGCATGGTCAGCCCGGGGATCAGCGTGGCGCGCGCGTCGCGCAGGAACAAAAAGATCACCGCCACCACGATCGCGGTGGCCAGGCCAAGTGTCTTGAGCACTTCTTCGATCGAGCCACGGATGAACACCGCATCGTCAGATGTGACAAAGATCGAGACGTCGTCGGGAAGCGCCTCGTCGAGTTCGGTCACGACCGCGCGCACCGCCGAGGAGATTTCCAGCGTGTTCGACGTCGCCTGGCGGATGATGCCCAGGCCAATGCCGGTCTGTCCGTTGGCGCGCAGGACGGTCTCATTCGGGGCCGGGCCAAGGGTCACAGTGGCCACGTCGCGGATGCGGACGTTCTCGGCGATTTCGAGGTCTTCGAACTCGGCCGTGGTTGCGACGGTCGCCGAGGTCCGCACGGCGATGCTCTGGCTGTTACCCGACAGGTCGCCCGCCGGCGCGTCAAAGGCCACATCCGCCAGCGCGTTCCGGACGTCGGCCAGCGTCAGGCCGCGCGCGGCTAGCGCCGACTGGTCGATGTCGATGCGAAAGATCGGGTCGCGGTCGCCGTAGATCTGCAGGTCGGCCACGCCGTTGACCGACAACAGCCGATCCTCGACCCGTTCCTGCACGATCCGGGTCAGTTCCTGCGGCGAGCGCCCGGCAGAGGTGACGGCGATGCGCACGACCGGCTGGGCGTTGGCGTCGGCCTTGACGATCTCTGGTGTTTCGGCGCCGTCGGGCATCTGGTTGGCGATCCGCGCCACCGCGTCGCGGACGTCGGTCGCGGCGACATCCAGGTCGACGTCATCCTCGAATTCCAGCGTCACCCGCGACCGACCAAAGCGCGAGTTGGAGGAAATCGAGCGCACGCCGGCCACACGGCCCACGGCGCCCTCGATGCGGCCTGTCACCTCCTGGTCGACGCTTTCGGGAGAGGCGCCGGGGAATTGCGTGGTCACGGTGACGACAGGGCGGTCCACGTTCGGCAGTTCGCGCACCTCGACGCCAAAGACGGCGGCCAATCCGGCCAGGACGATCAGGGCGGAAAGGACGAGCGCCAAGATCGGGCGGCGGACAAAAAGCGCGGTGCCCGACCCGGAAACGGCTGCAGAGCTTTCCTTCATCGCGTGACACTCGGCTTGGTGGCGCCGGGCAGGGTGGCGCGGGCTTCGGTGCGTCCGGCGATGGCCACCTCTGCGCCGGGGCGCAGGGTCTGCACGCCCTGGGTGACGACCAGGTCGCCGGGGCTAAGGTCCCCGTCCACCAGCACCCGGTCGGCGTCGCGCTGGCGGATGGTCACGCCAACGCGCCGGACCTTGTCGTCGCGCACGGCCCAGACGTAGGACCCCTCGCTGGACCATTGCACGGACAGCGGGTCGACGGCGGCCAGGGTTTCCCCCGGAAAGCGCAGCGTGACGGTAAAGGCCATGCCCGCGCGCAGGCGGTCGTCCTCGTTGGCCAGCCGTCCCTGCACCCGCAGGGTCCGGCTGTTGCGGTCGACCACGTTGTCGACGGCGTGGATCTCTCCGGTCAGGGCGTCCGCCCCGTCGACTCCCAGCAGGCGGGCTTCGATCGGCATGCCGGGCTCGACCTGGCCGACCACCCGTTCGGGAACGCGGAAATCCACCAGGATCTCGGACCGGTCGGTCAGGGTGGCGATCACGTCCGTGGGCGACAGGCGTTCACCGATGGCCACGTCCACAAGGCCGATCCAGCCGGAGAAGGGCGCGCGCACGGTGCGCAGCGACAAGGCGAACTCGGCCTCGCTCAGCTCCAGCTCGGCGGTCCGAAGGCGCAGTTGCGCCTCGCGCTGGCGCACTTCGGTGACAGAGCCGCCATCCTGCAGGCGTGAAAACCGGCTTGCCGCGTCGCGGGCGTCTTCCAGCAGCAGGCGTGCCCGTTCCACGGCGATCCGTTCCGCCTCGTCGTCCAGCCGGAGAATCACGGCGTCCTTGTCCACAAACCCCCCGGTTTCCAGCGCCACCTGCACGACCTCGCCACTGACCTCTGTCCGCAGCGTCGCGCTGCGCAGGGCGCGGATGTCGCCGATGGCATCGACCCGGTCGTTGGTCGTGGCTTCTGTCACGACGGCCACGACGACCTGCGCCGGACCGCGCGGACCAAAGCCGCCACCGGTGTTCGAGACGTCCGCCGCCGCGGCCTCGATCCCCAAAAGGCCCGTCACGCCGGTGCGGTCCAGGAAAGATGCCGCGCCGGGGACATAGTTCAGCCAGAGAAAGAGGGTCGCGATCAGGATCACGGCGGACAAGATAACTTGTTTCAGGAAACGCATGTTCGATCCGTTCTTGAGAGCTGCGAGCAGGGCAGCCATGTCGGCTGAATACCGTTTCGCATCTCTTTCACCTTTCGTATAGTCGTTCGCAGAGAAAGACGTCCGGAACGGCTTTCGACGGGGATGTTTGCTTACATAGTTGCCATCCACCGCCTGTCCCGACCAGTGCCCCCGACTGCACGGTTTCGTGTTCGGATGCCCGGGTGTCCGGCCCGTGGACATGGCTTTTCCCTTCCACCATTCGGCGGCCCGGTTCGGGCGGGGCAAGACGATTTACTGAAATCTGGGATCGTTCAATGTTCGAATAAGATTAAAATATCAATTAACAAAAAAATACCAAGGGAGGGCGGCACGACCATTTTTTACCAAGACGACGTGCCTGGCTGCCTTGCTGGCGGCGGGGCTGGCCGGCGCGGCACTGGCCGAAACCACCATTCGTATCGGCAGGGTCCTGGCGCCGGACGATCCAATGGGGCAGGGGCTGGACAAGTTCGCTGCCGAGGTCGCAGAGGCGACGGGCGGCGGGGTGACCGTCGAAGTCTTTCACAACAGCCAGCTGGGTGACACGACAGAGATGCTGGACCAGGTCCGCGCAGGGGCCGGGGTGGGCGCCGTGACCGACGTGGCGCGGCTGTCGGAATTCGTCCTTTCGCTGGTCATCATGTCGGCACCGTTCCTTTTTGACAGCTACGAGGACGCGGACAAGTTCTCCCTGTCCGACGCCTACCTTGGCTGGGGTGACGTACTGGCAGAGGAGGCAGGGCTCGTGATGCTGGCCTCGACCTGGTACCAGGGCGCGCGCCATGCGCTGACCCAGACACCTGTAAGCGGCCCGGCGGACCTGGCGGGTGTGAGGATGCGCACCATCGGCGCATCGGTCTGGATCGAGACCATTCGCGCGATGGGCCCCGAACCGACCCCGATCGCCTGGGGCGAGGTCTATTCCGCGCTGCAACTGGGCACCATCGACGCGGCAGAGGCGCAGCCGACCGCGATCAAGGGGGCCAAGCTTTACGAGGTCATCGAGCATGTCACCAAGACCGGGCACATCCAGCTGGTCACGGCGCCGGTGATCTCTGCCGCCTCGTGGAACCAACTGTCGGACGAGCACAAGGCAATCCTGCGCGACCTGGTGGTCGAGAACGGGCGCTATGCCTCCAACCTCACCATCGAGCTGGGGGACAAGGCGCTGGCCGATGTGGCCCCGCCCGCAGGTGGATCGAGCTGGTCAACGTAGTGGTGGTGAAGGGGCTGCTAGCCTACCTGCTGTACCATGCCATGATCAACGTGCCCCTGATGCACAAGCGGATGCAGGGCGCACTGCAAATCCCCAAGTCCTTCATCCATCTCGCCGTGCCCGTGGGGCTGTGCCACTGAATTCCTGGCCCGCGTGAGGGAAAGCTGATGAAAGCTGATGCTGCTTCTGATCGCGGCGCTGTTCGCCCTGTTCCTGCTCATTGGCTTGCCGGCCGCCTATTCGCTGATGCTGGCGGTGATCCCGGTCTTCGTGTTGACGGCACCATGCCCACCACCGTCGCGATCCAGAAGATGGTGACGGCGCTGGAAAGCTCTCCGCTGTTGGCGGTTCCCTTCTTCATCCTGGCGGGCAACCTGATGAACGAGGCCGGCATCACGGAGCGCCTTGTCCGCTACTCGCGCCTGCTGACCGGCTGGCTGGCGGGCGGGCTGGCGCAGGTCTCCATCGTGCTGTCCATGCTGATGGGGAGGGCATTTCCGGCTCTGCGGTGGCCGATGCCTCGATGGAGGCGCGGCTCCTGGGGCCGTCGATGCGCGAGCAGGGCTATTCCCCGGCCTTCATCGCGGCGGTGCCCTTCTTCCTGGCGGTGGTGGTCTTCTTCGTCTTGCTGCTTGCCTTTCCCTGGTTGTCGCTGGCACTACCCAAGGCGATCATGGGATGACGAGACTAGCCTTGCCGATCCAGACATGCATAGACCGGGGGCGCCCATGACACGCCCTGACCTGCGCGGTGCCCGCGCATCGGAAAAGATCTCGGTCAATGCCAATGTCGCGGCTTCTACCCGCGTCTTCGAAGAGTTGCGCGCGCGGATCGTGACGCTGAAACTCCCGCCGGGGACGATCCTCAGCCGGGCCGAGCTGGCCGAGGCATTCGGCGTCAGCCCGTCGCCGATCCGCGAGGCGATCCAAAGGCTGCAATAGATCGACCTGGTGGTGTCCTACCGGCAGTCCCGCACCGAGGTGACGCGCATCAATTGCGAACGCCTGCGGCACGAGAACTTCCTGCGCAGCGGCCTGGAATGCGAGGTTGTGGACCTCTTGTGCCGGACACCGGACGCGGACCTGAGCAAGGCGCTGGGCTATCTCAGGATCCAGCAGGCGCTGGTCGACGAGCCGGACCAGATCGAGCTGTTCCGCGAACTCGACGAGAGTTTCCACGAGGCGCTGTTCATCGCCGCCGGGCACGAGGCCGTGCACCGCCTGGTGATCGAGCAAACCAGCCAGATGGCCCGCCTGCGCACGCTGGACCTGCCGCGCAGTGACAAGCTGCATTCGGTGGTCGCGGGGCACCGCGCGGTGGTCGACCGCATCCAGGCCGGCGACCGGCAGGGGGCAACCGACGCGATGCGGGCGCATCTGTCCGGCACCATCGGGCGGCTGCCCGACATCAAGGACGCCAACTGCGATTACTTTACCTGACCCGGATCAACAGATCCGGGGCAGCTGTTCACCCACCAGCGTATCGACCAGCCTTTGGCCGCCAAAGGCGGTGCGCATCGTGACCCGTCCCGCCGGGCCGGGTTTCGCCAGGCCGATGCGCGCCGCGCCGCGCCCGGCCTCGGTTTCACGCATCGCGTGCAGGGCGGCCTCTGCCTCGGCCTCGGGCACAAAGACCACCAGCGTGCCCTCGTTGGCCAGGTAAAGTGGGTCCAGCCCCAGCACCTCGCAGACGCCCTTGACCTCTGGCCGCAGGGGTAGGGCGGTTTCGTCGATCTCGATGGCGACGCCGGCGGTCTCTGCCATCTCGTTCATGGCCGAGGCCAGCCCGCCGCGTGTCGCGTCTCGGGCTGCGCGGGCATTGGGGGCGGCATGCAGCACCGCTTCGACAAGGGCGTTCAGGCTCTGGCAGTCCGACTGGATGTCGGTGGACAGGGCCATGTCACCACGCGCGGCGAGGATCGTCGCGCCGTGATCGCCCAACACACCGTTGACCAGTGCGACGTCACCCGGACGGATGTTGCCCGCCTGCAGGTCACGGCCCGGCGGTATCACACCTACGCCGGAGGTGGTGACAAAGACCTTGTCCGCGGCGCCACGACCGACGACCTTGGTGTCGCCGGTCACGATGCGCACGCCGGCCTTCTCGGCCTCGGCCTGCATCGAGGCCACGATGCGCCGCAGCAGCTCGAATTCACAGCCTTCCTCGATGATGAAGGCGGCCGACATCCACAGGGGTTTTGCCCCACCGACGGCCAAATCGTTGATGGTGCCGCAGACCGCGATCTTGCCGATGTCGCCGCCGGGAAAGACCGGCGGCGAGACCACGAAACTGTCCGTGGTAAAGGCCAGCTGCGCACCCGGTTCCGAAAGCGCCTGCGCCGTCAGACGGGCCTGGTCCTCGGTGCCGGGGGGCTGGAAGACGCCGGTAAAGATCTCCTCGATGAGGTCACGCATGGCCTTGCCGCCGCCACCGTGGGCCAGAGTCACGCGCTCTCCGCGCAGGCGCGACGGGATGATCGGGCGTTCCATCGTCATTGCACGGCCTCCGTCACGGCATCTTCGGTTGCGCCGTACTGGAAATAGGCCGCACAGGCCCCTTCAGAGCTGACCATCAGCGCGCCCAGCGGCATTTCCGGCGTGCAGCCGGTGCCGTATTGCGGGCACCCCGTGGGCTTGATCCGGCCCGTCATCACCTGGCCGCAGGCACAGCCCTCGGGTTCGGAGACGATACGCGGACCCGCCCCATAGCCCACGCCGAATTTCTCCTCGGCGTCATAGGCGGCATAGGCGGGGCGGATGCGCAATCCGCTGGCGTCGATTTCTCCAAGGCCGCGCCATTCGAAACTCGGGCGCGGTTCGTAGACATCCGCGATGGCCGCCAGCGAGACCGGGTTGCCGTGTTCCGGGACGATGCGGGCATATTGGTTTTCGACCTCGGCCCGCCCGTCGCGGATCTGTTCCAGTACCATCAGCACGGATTGCAACAGGTCCAGCGGCTCGAACCCGGCGACGACGATGGGCTTGCCATACAGCTGCGCGATGAAATCATAGGGATGCGTTCCGATCACCATGCTGACATGACCCGGCCCGACGAACCCGTCCAGCACCATGTGCGGATCGTCCAGCAGTGCCTTGATCGGGGGCGGCACGGTGATGTGGTTGCAGAAGACGCTGAAATTCTTCAGCTCTTCGCGCGCCGCCTGCTGGATCGAAAGCGCGGTCGAGGGCGTGGTCGTCTCGAATCCCAGGCCGAAGAAAACCACCTCGCGGTCAGGATTGCGCCGGGCGATTTCCAGCGCGTCGAGCGGGGAATAGACCATGCGGATGTCGGCACCATCGGCCTTGGCCTGCATCAGGGACTTGCGCGTTCCGGGCACCCGCATCGCGTCGCCAAAGGTGGTAAAGATCACCTCGGGGCGTTCGGCGATCTCGACGCATTCGTCGATCCGGCTCATCGGCAGCACACAGACCGGACAGCCGGGGCCGTGGATGAACTCGATCCCCGGGGGCGTCAGGCGATCCAGCCCGTAGCGAAAGATCGCGTGGGTGTGCCCGCCGCAGATTTCCATGATGTGCACGGGGTTTTCGGCGGTGGCGCCGATCTGGTCGACCACCTTGCCGATGGCGGCCAGCACGCCCCTGGCGGCGATGGGATCGCGGAATTCCTCGACATATCTCATTGGCTGCCCTCCAGTGCGGCGGCGCCGTCGGCCATCGCCTCCAGCGTTTCCTGCGCCTCGCCCAGGCCACGCAGGGCCTCCAGCGTCTTGGCGGCTTCGTCCTCGTCGATCAGGCTCATGGCAAAGCCCACGTGGATCAGCACCCATTCGCCCACCAGGTCGGACAGGTCCGGCGTTGCGACGCAGGCGACAGAGACCTCACGGCGCACGCCGGACACGTCCGCCAGCGCCATCAGGCGGGTTTCGTCGGTGATCTTGACGATCTGTCCGGGTATTCCCAAGCACATGGCTCAGTCCTCCTCCTCTTCGGCCGGGTCGAACTTGCCCGGTTGCTGCACGCCGTAGCGATCGAGTTTCGAGCGCAGGCCGACGCGGCTGAGGCCCAGCTCCTCGGCGGCGCGGCTCTTGTTCCATTTCATGCGGGTCAGCGTCTCGCGCAGGATGCGGGCCTCCATCGCCTCGATCCGGTCCTTGAGCGTACCCTCGGAGGCCAGAAGCCCGGCCTCGAACGGGTCGGGGCGGCCGGAAACCGACGGATCGGCCTGCAGGATGTGGCGCGAGATCAGTTCCGGCCCAAGGCGTGGTTCCTGGCTGAGGATCAGCATCCGCGTCAGCTCGTTGCTCAGTTCCGGCAGGTTGCCGGGCCAGTCGTAGTTGCCCAGGAATTCCAGCGCCAGGTTGGTCAGCCCCTCGACGGGCTTGCTGTGCTGGGCGGCCAGGTCGCCCAGGATATGCCGGGTCAGGATGTCCAGGTCGTCGATGCGCGCGCGCAAGGGCGGCAGGGAAAGCTCGGTGGTGGACAGGGCATAGAACAGGTCCTTGCGGAACCGGCCAGAGGCCAGCGCCGGGGCCAGGTCGCTGTGGCTGCCTGCCATCAGGCGCGTGTTGGTGGTCAGGGTCTCTGTTCCGCCCAGCGGTTCGAAACTGCCCTCGGTGGCAATGCGCAGCAGGATCAGCTGCATCTGCGGGCTGAGCGTGTCGACCCCGTTCAGGAACAGCGTCCCGCGCGAGGCCTTTTGCAACAGGCCGATACGGTTGCTGGGGGCGCCGCCAAGGGCACCTTTCTTGGCGCCCAGCAGTTCGGCCATCAGCACCTCGTCCGGCAGGCCGGCGCAGTTGAGCTCGTAAAAGGACTGGTCCGACCGCAGCGAGGCATAGTGCATCGCGCGCGCCATCACGTCCTTGCCGGTGCCCGCCTCGCCGGTGATCAGCACCGGCACGTCGAAACTGGCCACCTGCCGGGCCAGCTCGACCGTGGCGTTCATCGGCGAATTGGGGGCCCGCAATACCCGCTCAAAGCCAAAGCCCTCGCGCAGGGTACGGCGGCGGGCCTCCAGCTTGTTTTCGGCGGTCTTGCCCATGAACCGCATTTCCAGCGAAAGCCGGTCGTGATCGCGGCTGAGCTGGAACAGTTGCGCGGCGTTCTTGGCCGCCATGACCAGCTGGTCGGGGTGCCAGGGCTTTGTCAGGAACTGGTAGATGCCGGCCTCGTTGATGGCGGCGATCATGTCGTTGGTCTCGGTATAGCCGGTGATGATGATCCGCACCGTTTCCGGCCAGCGTTCGCGCACCTCGGACAGGAACTCCACCCCGGTCTTGCCCGGCATCCGCTGGTCGCAAAAGATCGCCTGGACAAAGTTCTCCTCCATCAGGCGCATCGCGTCCTCGGCGCCCGGCGCGGTCAGGCAGTCAAAGTCATCCTCCAGCGCCATGCGCATGGCGGCCAGGGAATGCTCCTCGTCGTCGACCAGCAGAAGGGTGGGAAGGGCGGTCATTCCGCCGCCTCTGGGGCGGACTTGTCGGCCAGGTGGGTGCGCAGCCAGTCGATCCAGTCTGCCATGCCCTCGCCGGTGCGGGCCGAAAGGCGCAGGATCTCGATCCCGGGGTTCACGCGGCGCAGGTTGGCCTCATAGAGGTCGAGATCCACGTCGCAATGCGGCGCCAGGTCGATCTTGTTGAGGATCGCAAGCCGCGCGGCGGTGAACATGTCGGGGTATTTCAGCGGCTTGTCCTCGCCCTCTGTCACAGAGAGGATGGCGACCTTGCCGTCCTCGCCCAGGTCGAAGGCGGCGGGACAGACCAGGTTGCCGACGTTCTCGATAAACAGCAGGCTGCCGGGGGCAAGGTCCAGGTGATCCATCGCGTGGCCGACCATGTGCCCGTCGAGGTGACAGCCCTTGCCGGTGTTCACCTGCACGGCGCGGGCGCCGGTGGCGCGGATGCGGTCGGCGTCGTTCTGGGTCTGCTGGTCGCCTTCGATCACGCCCAGCGGCTGATCGCCCAGGGACTCGATCGTCTTGCACAGCAGGGTCGTCTTGCCGGATCCGGGAGAGGAGACAAGGTTCACCGCCAGGATGCCCCGTGCCGCCAGGCGCGCGCGGTTGGCCTGGGCGTATTGGTCGTTCTTGGCCAGGATGCCGGTCTCGATCTCGATCAGCCGGTCCTGCGACATGCCGGGCACCTCGGTGCCTGCGGGACCCTGGCCGTAGTGGTGGTGATCGTCATGATGGTGGTGGTGTCCATGCCCGTGGTCATGATCATGTGAATGACCGTGGCCATGCACCTTCGTTTCGCCGTCTCCGCATCCGCATACCGTACACATCTCAGGCCACCTCCAGGTCCTTGATTCTCATTTCGTCCCCGCCCTGCGGCATCAGCTTGCCGCCGCCGCAGGTGGGGCATGGGTCGAGGCGGTCCAAGATTTCCACCTCTTTCATGCAGTCGTAGCACATCGCCCGTCCGGGCAGTTCCAGCGTCACCAGTTCGGCGCCCTCGGCCACGGATCCGCGCATCACCACGTCAAAGGCAAAGTGCAGCGCGTCGGTCTCGACCCCGGCAAAACGCCCGATCTCGACCCGCACGCGCCTGATGCGCGTCACGTCATGTTTGCGGGCCTGGTCCTCGATCACCCGGCGGATGCCCTCGCAAAGCGACATTTCATGCATGGTCAGCCTCCATCGGTGCGAAGGGTTCCAGCCTGACCGGGCTGCAGGGGTCAAGCAAGGACAGAACCAGCGGTCCCAGGGCCTGTGCCCGGGCCGGGCGCAAGGATGCAAGCGATTGCTCGAGGGCGCCACCCGGGGCCAGCAGATGATCCGTCGGTGTCTGCCGTGCGAAGGCCGTGACGCGCCCGTGTTCGACCGAAGCCGTGATCCCGTAGAGCCCGCGCGCGGCGGGCACGACAGCGCAGCCCCGTGAAATGACGGCGGCAGGCAGCCTGCCGTCCAGCACCGCCTGCAGGTCACAGGCCAGAGCGGTTGCCGACCAGAGCGGCCCGCGCCCCCATCGCGTTTCGATGTCTTGCAGCACGGGGTGCGCCGCCTGCCGGGTCGCAGTGGAATTCTCGGTCACGCGAGGGCCGAAGAACCCACCGACACCCGGAGCGGGCAGGGCGGTCCGGCAGGCCTCGAACGGGGCAAAGAGGCGGCTGATCGCGCGCAGCAGGCGCGCGCAGCCCTGTTCCGCCTCCAGAAAGGCGCGGAACTGTTCCGGCGTTTCGGGCATCTGTCCGGCGGGACCGAAGATCACGCGCCGTGTCTCGGCATTGCCCGCCTGCCAGTCGCGCGGCAGCGCAAGCGGCGGGAGCGAAACCAGCGCGGGCCACCGGAGACAGAGTTTCGCAACGTGTTCGCGCAGGATCTCTGCGCGCAGGTCGTCTTGCCAGCCGGTAGGCAGGGGCAGGCCAAAGGCGGCCCGGGCCGCGACGCCCTGTGCCACGCGGCACAGGTTGAACAGGCGTGGCAACAGTTCTGCCGCCTCAGCCGCCGGTTTGCCGATGACCAGGCGGGCAACGGGCAGACCGGGCACCGTGACGGCGCGCAGCGCGGGATATGCGGCCCCGGCCAGCACGGGGTCAGTCGGACCCGGCCATGCCGGCGGAAATCACCGCGCGGCGCGTCGGAGCATCCGAAAGGGCGCTGTCGGTGTCCTCGGCCTCGGCCGGGGGCGCCAGTTCGGTCTCGCGGGCCGCACGAATGTCGGCGGCGCGATCGGTTTCGGCCCGGTTCCCCTCGTCGAAGAGGGCGACCATGACCGCCCGGGCGACCTCTTGCGCCTGCATCTGCGATGAGAAATCCCCCATCGGCGAGAACAGCGAACAGGCCTTGTAGCCGCCGATCATGTCGCGGGTATTGTGGATGAACTCGTACTCGCCCGACGGGAAGGCGATCAGCTCCTTGGCGCCTGCTGTCAATCCGGACCAGTCCTCGCCCTCTCCGGGCAGTTGCACCAGGTTCATGAACCAGGGCGAGATCAGCACCCCCAAGGGGCGCCCGTCGATCATGCGAAAGCCGACCGCCTCGACGCTGAGCAACTTGTTGACCATCGGCACATCGCGCATCTTGGCGTGCCAGATTTCGCGGAACTCGGCCACCAGTCGCGCTGTCAACTCGTCCAGTTTCGCGGCCTCGGCCACGGATTGCGCGCCGGGGTCCTCCAGCACCATGAACTGCGACTTGGGGGCGCTGCAATTGGGGCAGGACCAATCCTCTGGCAGGTCGGAAAAGGCGGTGCCGGGGTCGACCTGGCGGAAATCGTCGCCTTCGGCCGGGTGGTAGGGCGTCCAGCAGATCTTGCATTCCATGATCGCCAGCGGGCTGATCTTGTCGTTTGCGCCCAGGAAACTGCCCTCGAACCCGCCATTCATCGGATCACCTCCAGCACCTTGAACAGGCGGTCGGCGCTGTCGGTCAGGTCCTCGGGCGCGGCGCAGGCGACCTCGGGCACGGTCGTGACCTCGAAGGTGTCCAGGATCAGCGCGTCCTGCGAGTTGAAGAACTGTACCCGCCAGACATGGGGCAGGGCGGTGGCGGTGACACGGCAGTTGCCATAGCCGCGCGACAGGATCGTGACCGCGCCTTCGCCCAGGGCCCGGTCCAGCCAGGCCAGGTCTTCCTCGGTATGGGGCAGGAGGGTGAGATTGATGACATGCAGGGGCGCCGCGGCGTCAAAGGCGGCGGACTTGTCCGTCAGTTCGACCAGCAGGGGCGGGGCGTTGACCACCCCGGGGGACAACGGCTCGGCGCCACCTGTCGCGGCGCGGTGCGGGGCAAAGGGCGTTTCGGTCACGCAGGCGGGAATCGCGGCGACCTCGATCACATGGGCCTTGGCGCTTTTCAGGGTCCAGATCCCGGCAAAGACGCTTTCCTGCACCGCGATGGCGGGAATATCGCGGACCTTGGCGGCGACCTCGCCGCTGCCCAGGGTCTCGGCGATCAGGGCGCGGTTCGCCTCGTCCAGCGGGGCAAGGTCGAAACGGGCGTTGCCGCCGTCGCCGCCGATCCGCGCGGCAGCCTCGGCCACATCATGCAAGAGATCCAGCGCCGGGGAAAGATTGGCCGCTCCCAACGCCTCGACCTCGGGGATGCGGGGGGAATAGGTGCGCATGTCCTGCGGCAAAGGCATGTATTCTAGCGCCTCGTCCTGGCTGTCCAGGGGCTGCGATCCGGGGCCGAAGCCGGTGGGCGGCATCATGAAGGGATTGGTCATCGGGTCGGTCCTTATTCGGCGGCAAGGGGCTGCGCGAGCAGTTGCGTGATCCGGTCGACGTAATCCGACCAGTCGCGCACCTTGGGAATGCCGCCCAGAACCTGCCCGTCGCGGAAGAAGATCAGGCTGGGGGTTTTCAGCACGCCAGTGGATTCGCGCAGGCCGGTTTCGATGCTGTCGGCGGCCACAGCGCAATCGAACCGGCCCTGGAAGGCCTGGCGCAACTCGGGCAGCACCACGGCCACGTCGGGGGTTTCAAGGTTGCGGCGTGCGTCGCCGGGGACAAAGATCACATGCGTGCCGGGCGCTTCGGTGAAGGCCGCGATCTCGGCCTCTGTCGTCAGGGCGGGATAGCCGAATTCCTCGGTCAGGCGGGTGACAAGGGGATGGGTCATCTTGGGTCCTCAACCGGTGGTGCGGCCCGCGTCCAGCGCGGCCTGAAGGTGGGGGGGAAGCTGCGGGCCTGCGGCCTCGAGATCGGCAAAGGCCTCGCCGGGGCCGCCGCCCTGCATGACCGCGCGCAGACCGTCCAGCGCGGCGGTGATCTTTTGTGCCTCATCGGGGGAAATGACTTCGCGCGCGGCGCCCAGAAAGGTCAGCACCCAGTCGCCGGGGCCCGCCTCTGGTGTCAGCGACAGGTCGATCAGTTCCGACTCTTCGCCGTTGGTGGCCGTGGCGGCGATGCCGTCGACAGAACGGATGCAAAGGGGGAGGCCGACGCACATGGGATCAGTCCGCAGCCTGAAAGAAACGGTTGTCGCCGATGCGGCAGGCCTCTTCCTCGGTCGGGCGGCCGGCCTCATAGGCGTCCTGCATGATCGAGGGGTCGGCCAGCAGGTTGCTGTGGGTCCGGCCCGGCAAAACCGTGATCCCCATGTCGGCCAGCCGGTCCAGTGCAACCGATACCGCCGGCTCGATCCGGGCCGCCACGACAGGGCGCAGCCCGCCGCCGTAGTCCTCAAGCTCCTCGGGCTGGCAGCCGATCAGCAAGAGCGACGGTGGGCAGTAGCCCATCAGTTGCGCGGTCGCGATCACGTCCTGAAAGCCGGTCTGGTGCAGGGACATCTTCTTGGCGCCCATGAACCTCGGCACCGCGTCGCCCTCGACGATCTTGATCGTGCCGGGCGCGAGGCCATAATCCACCGCGTCGAAGACGATCAGCGTGTCCGCCTGTTCGAGGAACGGCAGCAGGTAGAGCCCCTGCGTGCCGCCGTCCAACAGGGTGATGTCCGCGGGCAGCGCCCAGTTCTGCGCCAGGTGCTCGACGCAGCGCACGCCAAACCCCTCGTCCGCCCAGAGCACGTTTCCGATGCCCATGACCAGCACGTTCGATGCCATCTGTCCCTCCCTCACCCGGATGCCAGTCAGCTTTCCATCCGGGGCTTTGGTGCAGGGTAGCTTACCATCTGACTGCCGGTCTGTAAAAAAGATGAACTTCAGTGCATTTTATAACCCCCATGAAAACAAGAGGTTTTATGTGTTCTTGAAATACTGGGTGCAGCAATGGTGGAAAGTAACTTTCCGTATTTTCGCGATAATGGTTTTAGTTTGTCCATCAAAAAAGCGGGCGCAGGGCGCCCGCTTTCCAGGAATTGACGATCTGCCGGGATCAGGTCGGATCGTCGTCCTTGAAGGTGCGCGTCCCCGAGATGATGGTCGAGACCATCGACTGCCGGGACATGATGTCCTCGCGGATGGCGGCATAGATGTGGATCATGACGAAGACGACGATGGCCCACATGCCCAGGTGGTGCAGCTGGTGCATGACGTGGCTGCCGCCTACGAGGTCGCGCAGGGGGCCGAAAACCTGGTCCAGAAGGCTGCCGTAGCCCTCGGCCTCGGCATAGATCGCAAAGCCTGTCAGGATCATGAAGCTCATGCCAAGCGTCATGAAGAAGAACATGGCGATCTGGGCCAGCGGGTTGTGCCCGACGTATTTCTTGGGCCGCTTCTTGAGAAAGGCGTACCACTTCGCTTCGTCCACCACCTCTGACCACCAGCGGCGGTTCCAGATCGGCAGGCGAAACAGTTGCCGCGAATGCGAGTTGCCGACGAAGGCCCAGTAGATGCGCCCGAAGAACCCGACGGTCATGATCATCGCCGCCGCGAAATGGGCAAAACGGATGTAACCGAACAGGAACTGGTGCGTGGCCTCGCCCATGTCGACACTGGGCAGGGGCGAGCCGATCAGGTAGCCGGTGACGCAGAGCACGAGGATCGCCGCCGCGTTGATCCAGTGCCAGAGCCGCACAGGCGCCTCGTAGACATAGACCGAGGTATTGCGCGTGATCGTGGCCAGATCCGCCTCGGTCGCGTCCCCCGTCAGGGGGACGGCCGGGTCCGGCCTTTGCGCGGCCTCGAAATTCATGACGCCCACCGCTTGTGGATCAGCAAGGCCAGCGCGGCCACGATCAGCGCACCGCCCAGCAGGGGCGCGGTATGGGTCATGCCGTGTGCTGCCTCCGGCACCGGGGCATGGCCACCGTGGGCCAGCGCGGCACCGGGAAGGAGGGTCAGCAGGGTCACTAGTCGTTTCATGGGTCTTTCCTTCCTTCAGCGAACCTTGACGGTGGTCAGCTCGTCACCGTCTTCGGACATGACATGCGTGGAACAGGCCAGGCAGGGGTCGAAACTGTGCAGGGTGCGCAGGATCTCGACCGGCTCTTCGGGGCGTTCCATCCTGGTGTTCATCAGGCTGGCCTCGAAGGCGCCGATGTTGCCCTTGCTATCGCGCGGAGAGCCGTTCCAGGTGGTGGGCACCACGCATTGATAGTTCTCGATGCGGCCGTCCTTGATCCGGATCCAGTGGCCAAGAGCGCCGCGCGGGGCCTCTGTCATGCCCACGCCCTTGGCCTCTTTCGGCCAGGTAGACGGGTCCCACTTGGCCACGTTAGCGGTGCTTTCGTCGCCGTTCTTGATGTTGGTCACCAGCTTGTCGAAAAAGTACTTTTGCAGCCGTCCGCAGTATTCGGATTCCAACGCCCGCGCCGCCGTGCGGCCCAGGGTCGAGAAAAGCGCCTCGACCGGCAGGTCCATCGTTCTTAGCAACCCGTTGACCTGGTCCGTGATCTCTTCGTGGCCCTTGGCATAGCCGACGACGTAACGCGCCAGCGGGCCCACCTCCATCGCGTGCCCCTTCCAGCGGGGGGCCTTGATCCAGCTGTATTTCGCGCCTTCGTCGATCTGCTCGATGTTGGTGCGGGTGCCTTTCAGTTTTGGTCCCAGCTCGAACTTGGCCTCTGTGACGCCGTCCCAGGGGTGCAGCCCCTTGCCCGCCTCGCCGTAATCGTACCACGAATGATCGACGTATTCCTGGATCTGCTCGGGGTCGCGCGGGTCGACGTCATGCACGGTCGACAGGTCGCCGCCGATGATCGCGCCGCGCGGCAGGTGCAGTTGGTCGGGCGAGAAATCGTTGGGATGTTCGGGAATGTCGCCGTAGGCGAGGCAGGCCTGCGAGGACAGCCCGCCACCATAAAGCCAGTTCTTGTAGAAGCCGCCGATGGCCACGACATCGGGCAGGTAGACGTTCTTGTTGAACTCGATGCACTTGTCGATGATCGAGCTGACAAGATTCAGCCGCTCCATGTTGATCGCGCCCACAGCACCCGTGGAATGCACGTTGATCGGGCAGGGCACGCCGCCCACCAGCCAGTTCGGATGCGGGTTCTTGCCGCCAAAGATCGTGTGGACCTTCACGATCTCCTTTTGCAGGTCCAGCGCCTCCAGGTAGTGGGTGGTGGCCATCAAATCCGCCTCTGGCGGCAGCAGGTAGGCGGGGTTGTCCCAGTAGCCGTTCTTGAACAGGCCCAGCTGGCCGCTTTCGACGAATTGCTTCAGGCGGTTCTGCACGTCGCGAAAATACCCCGGCGAGGAGAGCGGGTGCGACGGAGAAACCGCCTGCTGCAGCTCGGACGTGGCCTTGGGGTCGGCGCGCAATGCGTTCACCGGGTTGACCCAGTCCAGGGCGTGCAGGTGATAGAAATGCACGACGTGGTCGTGAATTTGCAGGTTCAGCTGCATCATGTTGCGGATGGAATTGGCGTTGTCGGGGATGGTGATCCCCAGCGCATCCTCCACCGCGCGCACCGAGGTCAGCGCATGGGTGCCGGTGCAGACGCCGCAGATGCGTTCGGTAAAGGCCCAGGCGTCGCGCGGGTCACGCCCCTTGAGGATAACCTCGAGGCCGCGCCACATGGTGCCGGTGGAAACGGCGTTGCGGATGATGCCCTCGTCGTCGACGTTGACCTCGCAGCGCATGTGGCCCTCGATGCGGGTGACGGGGTCGACCACGATGCGCTGGCCGCTGTCGTCAAGGCTGAAGCCGTTGGGTGTCTGCACGACCATGCGTCAGGCCTCCTCGTTGGTTTTGCTGGGGGATTTCTGGGCCTTGCTCTGCGCGGACTTCAGCGCGGATACGGCGGCGTGCAGGGCGATGCCGCCGCCGACGACGCCCGCCGCGGCAAGGCCGATCTGGTCGGCGTTCTTTTCGACGCCAAACTGGGTCAGGTCGGTCACCCGGTCGTAGAAGGTGCCCTGGTCCCAGAAGCCGTCCTCGGAACAGCCGATGCAGCCGTGGCCGGACTGGATCGGGAAGCTCACGCCTTCGTTCCAGCGTACGGTGGAACAGGCGTTGTAGGTGGTCGGGCCCTTGCAGCCCATCTTGTAGAGGCAATAGCCCTTGCGCGCGCCTTCGTCGTCCCATTCCTCGACGAATTGCCCGGCGTCGAAATGTGGCCGGCGATAGCATTTGTCGTGGATGCGCTGGCCGTAGAACATCGCCGGCCGCCCCTGCCGGTCCAGCTCGGGCAGGCGGTCAAAGGTGAGCATGTAGGTGATGACGCCGGTCATGACCTCGGCGATGGGCGGGCAGCCCGGCACCTTGATGATCGGCTTGTCGGTGATGACCTTGTGGACGGGTGTTGCCTGCGTCGGGTTGGGCTTGGCCGCCTGTACGCAGCCGTAAGAGGCGCAGGCGCCCCAGCTGATGATCGCCTTGGCGTCCTTGGCGGCGTATTTCAGTTTCTCGACAAAGGGTTTGCCACCCGAGATACAGAACATCCCGTCTTCGTTCAGGGGCGGGTTGCCCTCCACCGCGAGGATGTAGTTGCCCTTGTACTTCTCGATCGTGTCCTTCATCGCGGCCTCAGCCGCGTGACCTGCGGCGGCCATCAGCGTGTCGTCGTAGTCGAGGCTGATCATCGACAGGACCACGTCCTTGGCCAGCGGGTGGGCCGAGCGGATGAAGCTTTCGGAACAGCAGGTGCATTCCAGCCCGTGCACCCAGATGACGGGCGTGCGGGGCTTGGTTTCCATCGCGTTGGCGATCTTCGGCACGAAGGCGGGCCCAAGGCCCAGGGCGCTTGCCGTCAGCGCGCAATATTTCATGAAACTGCGGCGGGTGATCCCCTGCCGGCGCATCACGTCGTAAAAAGTTTCTATCTCGGCCAAGTCTGTCTCCTCCGCCATTGACCCGGATGGCGGGGCCGCCGCCGGGATGTCTCCATCCTCTTGATCGCGCAGGGGCGGGGGCAAAGGCTGCAAAAAAGCACCGGATCGCGGAGTACGCGATTAATGATTTCTGGACAGCGGGTTAGGCGGCATTTTTCGGTATGCCGAAGGATGCCGGGCGGATAGGGGTTTACCGGCGCGGGGCGCCGGGTGGCACGGGGCTTACCGGCGGTGCAGGTGGCGCGCGGCGGCAATCACCGCCTGGCCCAGGGCCAGCCCGCCGTCATTGGCCGGTGTCCGGTGGTGCAGGTAGACGCGGCTCCGGTCCAGCCCCAGCGCGTCCAGCGTGTCGCGCAGCAGGCGCGCATTCTGAAAGCATCCGCCGCTGAGCGCGACGCGCTCCGCCTCTCCGGCATCGACCAGAGCGCGGGCCTCCTTGGCAAAGGCATGGGCGAGGCTGAGGTGGAACAGCGTGGCGCAGTCGCCCGCGCTGGTGCTCCGGGCCAGGTCGGCGCGCAGGCGGTGGAACAGCGGGGCGGGGTCGATCCCCGCGGCACCATGTTCCAGAGGGACCGGCGCGAACACAGTCTCCGAGGCCAGCGCCTCCATGCGCATGGCCGCCTCGCCCTCGTAGCTTTGGCCGTCCGGGCAGATGCCCAGAACCGCGGCCACGGCATCGAACAGCCGCCCGGCGCTGGAGCTTTGCGGCGCATTCAACCCCTTGCTGGCGGCCATCCGGGCAATCTCCAGCGGTTTGTCCGCGAACAACTGGTCCGCCCAGTCCGACAGCCCCGCCTGGTCCAGTCGCATCAGCGCGTTGCGCCAGGGCTCTGCCTGTGCGCGGTCGCCGCCGATCAACGGTGCCGGTGTCAGCCAGGCGCGGCGGTCAAAGCCGGTGTAGTCCCCAAGCAGCAGCTCTCCACCCCAGACTGTGCCATCCGGGCCAAGGCCCAGACCATCCAGCACGATGCCGGCGACCTTGCCACCGTTCAGGGCGTGCCCGTTCTCGGCCATGCAGGCGGCGAGGTGGGCGTGATGGTGCTGGACCGACTCCAGCGCCAGCCCCTCGTCGCGTGCGCGGGCCTCGCCGTGGCGCGTGGCCTGGAAATCCGGGTGCAGGTCGACGGCCACGACATCTGGACGATGGTCGAACAGAGCCGCGTAATCCGCATCGGCCTGCAGGAAGGCTTCCAGCGTCAGGGCCTCGTCCAGCTCCCCCAGGTGGTGTCCCAGAAGGGCCTGCCCGTTCTTGAGCAGGCAGAGCGCGGCCTTCATCTGGCCGCCATAGGCCACGACCTGCGGCGCATCGCCGAACCCATCGGGCAGGGGCAGGGTGTCCGGCACCATTCCCCGCGCCCGGCGCAGGATCATCGGTCCCTCGGGCGTCAGCCGCATCACGCTGTCGTCCAGCCTGCGGGCGATGTCGCGGTCGTGGTCCAGGATTGCGTCTGCGATCCCGCCCAGCTTGTCCCGGGCCTCGGCGTTGCCGATCACCTGCGGCTCACCGGACAGGTTGCCCGAGGTCATGACAAGAGGCCGGGCGACCGTATCCAGCAGGAGATGGTGCAGTGGGGTATAGGGCAGCATCCAGCCAAGGTGGTTCTGGCCGGGCGCAAGGGCCTCGGGCAGCGGATCGCCCTTTGCCAAGAGGACGATGGGCGCGGCGGCAGAGGCCAGCGCGGCGCGTTCCTCGGTGTCTGGCCGGGCGTGCCGGTCGATCTCCTGCCATCGGCCCATCAGGGCCAGCGGCTTGGACGGGCGATACTTGCGGCGGCGCAACCGGTCGATGGCCTGGGCATTGGTGGCGTCGCAGCACAGGTGAAACCCGCCCAAGCCCTTGACCGCCAGGATCGCCCCGTCCAGCAGGGCGCGGGCCGCCGCCGCGATCGCGTCCGGATGTGCGCCGTTGGCATCCTCGAACCCCAGGTGCGGACCGCAGAGGGCGCAAGCCACGGGTTGCGCGTGAAAGCGGCGGTCGCCGGGGTCGGCGTATTCGGCAGCACAGTCGGGACACATCTCGAAGCCGGCCATCGTCGTGCGTGCCCGGTCATAAGGCAGGCCCTTCAGGATCGTGAACCGCGGGCCACAATGTGTGCAATTGGTAAAGGCATAGCCCCGGCGGCGCGGATCATCGCCCCGGATGTCAGCCAGGCAATCGGGGCAGGTCGCGGCATCCGGGGTGACCCGGGTCTCTGCGCCGCTGCCCCGGCTGGCGGCGATCGCGAAATCGCAGGGCGCTGTGTCGAAGGCGAAGGGGCCGGTTTCCACCGCATCGACCCGGGCCAGCGGCGGGGCCTCGGCGGTGATCGCGGCGACAAAGTCGGCGATCCGCGCGCCTTGGGCATGGATCAGGACCCCCTCGGGGTCGTTCAGCACCTCGCCCCGGATGTTCAGCCGATGCGCCAGTTGCCAGACAAAGGGGCGGAAGCCCACGCCCTGCACCTGGCCGCGTACCCGGATGCGCAGGGCGCCGCTCAATGGACCGTGCAGACCATGCAGGGGTCGAAGCTGCGAACGATGTGCTGCACCGACAGCGGCGTTTCCTCGCCGGGGCCGACCGGCGCGCCCTCCAGCGCGGCCTCGACCGGGCCGGGGGTGCCGCTGGCGTCGCGGGGGCTGAAGTTCCACGTCGTCGGTGCGACGATCTGGTAACCGGAGATCCGCCCCTTTTCGACCTTGATCCAGTGTCCAAGCGCGCCCCGGGCCGCCTCGACCAGCCCCTCTCCGCTGCCTGCATCCGGCAAGGCGACATCGGTGATGAATGGGGCGTCGGTCTTTAACGCTGCGACCCATGTTTCCAGCAGGATCTGCGTGCGCGCGATTTCCAGCAGGCGCCCGGCGACGCGCGCCCGGACATTGGTGCCGCTGGCCACCAGATTCCGTGCGGCCGGGTGGCCGTCGATGACCTGCCGGGCCAGCGCGCCGGTCTCGACCGTGCGGCCGGCAAGGCGCGGCGCCTTGCACCAGCTGTAGGCCGGGGACTGCATGTCTTCGTCGGGGTCGGTTTGGCCCTCGGTCGGGTGGCGCGCCTCGCCCAGCATCCAGGCGTGGCTGAGATCCTCGCGGATCTCCGTCGTGTCGACCGGCCCAAGCGTGCCATTGTCCCAGGTCCCGGCGGCAAGGGCTGGGCCGTCTGGCAGGGGATAGGCCCCGAAGGACAGGAAGCGCCCCGACCCGTGCCCCATGTCGGCCAGGTCAAGGTCCTCGGCGATTTCCATGAACAGACCGGCATCGCCCCGGGTCCAGCCGGTCAGGGCTTGGGCGGTAGACAGTTCGGCGAATTCCTCGACCGGGGCGCCGAACAGCGTGCTTTCCAGGTAGCGGCGAAAGGCGGCCAGGATGCTGGTCATGCGGATGCGGTCACGGGCCGTGGGCGCGCGGGTCACGCCGCCGGGCTGGATGGCCAGCGTGTGCGGCCACTTGCCCCCCAGCAGCCCGACGATGTGCAGGATCTGGGCGCGGGCCTCGACACTGGCGCGCACGGCAGAGCCGTCCATCGCGGTAAAGCGCGCCACGGCGCGGTCATGCCAGGGCCGTCCGGCATAGGCGGCGCGGGCGAAATCGGCGCAAAAGAAAAGGTTGAAATGGGTCAGGTGATCGCAGAGGTTCTCGACCCCGTGCATGATCGCCGCGGCCAGTGCCCCCTGTGGCGCCGGTGGCAAACCGGCCAGCGACCCCAGCGCGGCCGAGGCGGCGGCGGACTGGCTGATCGAGCAGATCCCGCAGATGCGCGGCGTGATCGTCAGCGCGTCCATCGGCGATTTGCCGAGCATCATGATCTCGAACCCACGGAACATGGGCGAATTGGCAAAGGCCTGCGCCACGCGTCCGTCCTTGACCTTGAGCCGGATTTCAAGGTCGCCCTCGACCCGGTTGAAGGGTCCGACCAGCAGCGAACGCTCTGTCATTTGCGCCCCGTCCGCAGGGTGGGCGGCACCTCGATCCGGTCGGCCACGGCGTTTTCGGCCAGTCGCTTGGGCGTCGCCGCTTTTGACAGCGAGGCCAGCGCCATGAACCAGGCCTTTGGCATGTCCGAGGGCAGGCCGACGGGGATGCCCGCGAACTTGGGCGTTTCGGTGAAGGGGTGGTTGGGCTCCTCGAACTCGGGGGCCGTGCAGTTGATGCAGGCGTAACCGGCGCGGGTGCAGCAGCTGCCTCCGTTCCAGCCGCGGATGTTGCAGTCTCCGACCGCCTGCGTGCCGACACAGCCCATGTGTTCCATCATGCAGCCCAGCTGGCCGGGTTTCTCTGCGCTGGCCTTGTACTCGTAGAACTCGTTTTTCGGGCAGGCGTGGTGGACGAGGTGTTCCGCGTAGAACAGCGGCCGCCCCAGCTCGTCCAGCGCCGCCTTGTTCATCTCTCCGCCCGCGATCAGCAGCAGGGTTTCCGTCACCCAGTCGGGATGCGTCGGGCAGCCCGCGACGTTGATGACCGGCATTCCCGAGCGGGCGCGGAATTCGGCGGGCAGGGCGCCGCCGGGATAGCTGCCGTCATATTGCAGGCCGATGGCGCCGGCGGGATTGCCGCCGGCCGAGGTCATGCCGCCATAGGTCGCGCAGGTGCCCACCGCGACGACCTGTTCGGCCAGCGGCGCCAGCGATCTGACCCAATCCAGCATCGACCGCCCGGTGCCAGACAGCATCTGGAACCGGCCCGTGCCCTTGGGGCCGGTCAGGATCGACCCCTCGACACAGAAGATGTCCAGCGTCTGGCTGCCGTCCTCGATCCCGGCCAGCAGGGCGCGCACCTCGGCACCGGTCTGTTCGGACAGTGCCGGATGCCAGAGGAAGGACAGCCCGGCGTCGCCCAGAAGGTCCAGTACACCGGGGGACTCCGCGCAGAGCAGCGACATGGTACAGCCGCCGCAGCCTGCGGATTGCAGCCACAAAATGTTCATGCGTGTCCCTCTGTCGGCAGGGCCAGTTCAAAGCAGCTGCCCTCGGCGCCGGAATAGGCCAGCGTCAGCGCCCCGCCATGTTCTTCGGCGATCTTGTGCGAGATGGACAGGCCCAGCCCGGTGCCCTTGCCGACCTGCTTGGTGGTGAAGAACGGATCAAAGATCGACCCGGCAATCGCCTCGGGGATGCCCGGTCCATTGTCGGTCACGCGCAACAGCACCTGTTCGTCCCGGTCAAGGACATGCAAGTGCAGTGTCGGCGTGCCGGTTTCCGACATGGCGTCGATGGCGTTTTGCACCAGGTTCATGACGATCTGCTGGACGTGGCCGGGATTGCCCCAGGCCAGGCGTGTCGCATCGTCCGCAAAGGTGATCTGGACGGCAGTCCGCGAGGTGCGCACGACCCAGTCGGCGGCGATCCGGGTGGTGGCCATCATGTCGAAGGCCGACCGCTCGCCGGTGCCATCGGCGCTGAGCCGGCGCAGGTCGTCGACGATGTCGCGGACCCGTTCGGCCCCGTCCTTGGCGCCGTCGATCGCGGTGCGCAGGTTGCGCACGGTCTTTTCAAGTTTCAGTTCGTCGCGCAGAGCAACCAGCTCGGGGCGGCTCTTGCCGGCCTGGACCGCCTCGAAATAAGTCTCGAACCGCTTGGTGTATTTCTCCAGCCCGTGGGTGTTGGCATAGACAAAGCTGATCGGGTTGTTCAGCTCATGCGCTACCCCGGCAACGAGGCGACCCAGAGAGGCCAGCTTTTCGTTGCGGACAAGCTGTGTCTGCGCCTGTTGCAATGCCTCGTGGCTGGCTTCCAGTTCCATGTAGGCATTGCGCAACTCGCCCAGCGGCCGCCCCACCAGGACAACGCCGCGGCTGCGCCCGCGCTGATCGAGCCGGGGGCTGACGCTGATTTCCAGGGGCGTGGGGCCGTCCCCGGTCAGGAAGCGGGCCTCGACCGTGGTGGGTTCTCGGCCCAGCATGACCTTGTCGACCGCGGCCAGCAGGTTGTCGCTGTCGCCATCCTCCAGCAAGGCGCCGAGGGGCGTTCCGCTGCGGGCCACGGTGGCGCCCAGGATCTGGTCGATGGCGCCGCCGGTGCGTTCGATGATGCGGTTCTTGTCCACGACGATCAGCAGGTCCGACATCGACGACAGCACCGAAGCCATGAACTGGCGCATCTCGTCCAGCTCGCGGTTCTGCTTTTCCAGCAACTCCTGGTAGTCGACGAGTTCCGAATAGGTGCGGTCCATCGCGGCGATGACGTCCCGCCAGGTGTCTTCGCTGAGGGAATGCATCGGATCGTCTGCGGGCGAGGGTGTCATTCTGGCCTCCTTGGCGGGCAGAGTAATACGCGGACCGGAATACGCAAGGAGAGGCGGCCACCGGGCGGTTGCAGCATGACGGCGGTCCCGTGCCAGGGGGAGAGGGGACGGGGGCTGCAAGCGCTTTGGGAAACCTGCCAAAAACGGTCCCGGAGGTGGTGGTGGAGAGGCGCAAATTCCAGCCTTTCGCTGCTGTGAAATGCTGCGGCGCAGAGCGTGGTGATCGGGCGCGGATGATCTGCCTTGTCCGGTCGAAACGCCTAATTTTCGAGCAATATTAAGGGGCTGCTGCCTGGTGTGCCGCCTGCGCAATCGACGCCGCGGTGGAAAAATCGCTAGAACTGGGGTAGGTCATGGAAAACGACCGATAAGAATCAAAGCGCATTGGGAGGTGCGAAATGCCCATCAAATCACCAAACACTTTATCCCGTCTTCTGACGACTGCGGCGCTTGGTCTTGCGCTGGGCGCGGGCTCTGCGGCGGCCGATATCCGGTTCTGGACAACCGAGGAACAGCCAGAGCGACTGGCCAAGCAGAAGGAAATGGCAGAGGCTTTCGAGGCTGAAACGGGCATCGGTGTCGAGGTGATCCCCGTCTCCGAATCCGACCTGGGCACACGCGCCACGGCGGCCTTTGCCGCGGGCGATCTGCCGGATGTGATCTACCATACGTTGCAATACGCCTTGCCCTGGGTCGAGGCGGGCATCCTCGATGCCGAGGCGGCGACCGAGGTGATCGACGAATTGGGCACCGGCACCTTTGCCCCCGGCGCGCTGGACATGGCCAAGACCGATGATGGTTGGGCCAGTGTCCCGGTGGACGGCTGGACGCAGATGATCGTCTATCGCAAGGACCTGTTCGACGAGGCCGGGCTGGAGCCGCCCACCACCTTTGCCGCCGTCACCGCCGCCATCGAGGCGCTGCACAACCCGCCCGAGATGTTCGGTTTCGTCGCCGCCACCAAGGTTGACGAGAACTTCATGAGCCAGGTTCTGGAACATGTCTTCCTTGCCAATGGCGCAACACCCGTGGGGCCGGACGGGTTCATGGGCTTCGACGAGAAGAAGACGGTCGAGGTGCTGGAATTCTACAAGGTGCTGGCGGATGCCTCGCCCGAGGGTGAGCTGTACTGGGACCAGTCGCGCAGCCTCTACTTTGCGGGGGATGCGGCGATGATCATCTGGTCGCCCTTCATCCTGGACGAACTGGCCGGCCTGCGTGACAGCGCCCCGCCGACCATCAACGAGGACCCGACCTCTGCGGCGCTGGCCTCGATGACCGGGATCGTGACCAATTTCGCCGGTCCGTCCAACCCCGACGGCGCGGCCTGGGGCGACATCCGCTATTTCGGCATCACCGCCGACGCGGATTTCGACGAGGCGCAGGAGTTCATCAAGTACTCGATGGACACCGGCTATACCCAGACGCTGTCCATCGCGCCCGAGGGCAAGTTTCCGGTGCGGCGCGGCACCCAGGACGACCCAACCGCCTTTGTCGATGCCTGGTCCAAACTGGACGTGGGCGTTGACCGCAAGGCACCGCTGAGTGAGCTCTACGCGGCCTCGATGATCGACGAGATCGTCGGCGGGCTGGACGTGGCACAGCGCTGGGGCGTCAAGGACGGGCAACTGGCGCTGGCCTCCAAGATCATCAACAGCCAGGCAATCAACCGTGTCGTGCGGGAATACATCGACGGCAACATCTCCGGTCCCGATGCGGTCAAGAAGATGAACGAGGAACTGGCCGGCATCGAGTGATGCCGGACCTTCGGGCGACCGGCCCTGCGCCGGTCGCCCGCGCGGACGTGGCCCCTGGTCCGCGTCCGGAAGGGGGGACCGCGACATGAGCGACAGCACCGGACCGGCCTCGGGGCCGCCAAGGGGCACTGGCCCCCTGCTGAAACGCGAGGCGCGGCTGGCCTGGGGGCTGTTGTTTCCCACGCTGGCCATTGTCTCGGCGGTGGTCGTGCTGCCACTGCTGGCGATCTTCTGGATCAGCTTCAAACCCATCGGCCTGGCGGACCTGCGCCCCCCGGCGCCGGTAGTCCGCGAAAGCCTGCGCGGATCGGGCGACGATCTCCGCCTGCAATACCGCGTCCGCAATTCCTCGCAATCGGAGCCGATCACGGGCGTTACCCTGTCGGACAGCCTGCCCGAGAGCCTGACGGTCCTGACAGCCGACCCGCGCTGTACCTTCGACGCTGCCGACTTCACCTGCGACCTGGGCGACCTCGACGGCGGCGGGCGCGACGAGGTCGAGATTTTCGTGGCCTTGCAAGGGGACGAGGACGCCGCCGAAGAGGCCGCCGAGGGCAGCGATCCGCGCATGACGGGGCGCAGCAACAACATCCTGACGAACTTCGACTTCACGCTGGAGAACTTCGACCGGATCTTCAGCGGGGACGAGTTCTGGGGCGTGCTGGGGGTGACGCTCTTTTACACCGTCTTCGGTACGCTGGGAGCGCTGATCTTCGGTCTCTTCGCGGCCATGCTGTTGAACAAGGAGTTTCGCGGCCAGGGCATCCTGCGCGGGCTGTACCTGTTTCCCTATGTCGCCCCGGTGATCGCCGTGGCCTTTGCCTGGATCATCCTGTTCGATCCCTTCTCGGGCTCGGCCAACGCGCTCCTGATCCAGATGGGCGTGACCAGGTCCAGCATCAATTTCTTTGGCGAGAGGCCACTGGCGCTGATCATGGTCACCGTCTTCGAGATCTGGCGCTATTTCCCGCTGTCCTTCCTGTTCATCCTGGCCCGGATGCAGTCGATCGACACCGACATGTACGAGGCCGCCGACATGGACGGCGCGTCGCCCTTCCAGAAGTTCTGGTATCTCAGCCTGCCGCAACTGCTGGGCATTCTCAGCGTGCTGTTCCTGCTGCGCTTCATCTGGACCTTCAACAAGTTCGACGACATCTTCCTGCTGACCGGCGGCAACGCGGGCACGCGGACCCTGACGGTAAATGTCTACGAACAGGCCTTTGCCATCTCGAACATCGGGGCCGGGGCGGCGGTTGCGGTGGTTGTCTTCTGCTGTCTCGTGCTCTTCTCGGTCTTCTTCTTCCGCTATGTCAGCCAGGAGGAAGGCCTATGAGCACGCTTCGTTTCGGCTATGTCACCGGCCCCGTTCTGGGCGCGCTCTGGCTGTTTGTGCTGGCAACGACGCTGGCGGTGCTGATGTCCTTTGCCACCGGCGATCCGTTCCGGCCGGCGGGCCTGTGGTCCCTGTTCTGGGGAGCGGCGCTGGGGCTGGGCCTTGTTGCGCTGCGCCCGGGCAAGGGGATCGCGTCGCTGGCGGCGGCGGTGGTCTTTGTCCTGCTGGCGGTGATCGGCATCGGCCCCGTCGCGTCGGGAGAGACGGCCTCGACGCTGTGGAAACTGGTCGGCAGCGGGGCGCTGGGGCTGGCGACCGGCTGGTCGCTGCATGTGATCCTGGGGCATCTGCCCGGCGTGGGCGCGCTGACCCGGCACGAGTTCGAAGAGGCGGTGATCCGGTTCCTGACCGGCTTTGGTTACATCTTCTTCACCGCCATCGTCGCCATTCCGTTTTACGTCATGGTGATGACGAGCCTGAAAAACCAGTCGGAACTGATCCAGAATCCGCTGGATTTCACCATCGACCTGTCGCAGGGCTGGGGCCTGTTCCGCAGCTATGTCGAGCTTTTCGCCGACTTCAATTTCGGCAGCTACCTCTGGACCTCCTTCTATGTCTCGGTGCTGACGGTCCTGCTGACGCTGGCCTTCTCAATCCCCGGCGCCTACGCGGTGGCGCGGCTGCGGTTCCGGGGGCGGGCGGCATTTTCGCGCTCGATCCTGTTGATCTACATGGTGCCGATGATCGTTCTGGCCTTGCCGATCTACATCGCCTTTTCGATGACGGGGCTGCGCAACACGATTTTTGGGATCGTCCTGATCTACCCGGTCACAACGATCCCCGTCGCGCTCTACATGCTGCAGGGCTATTTCCGGGGCCTGCCGGCGGAGGTCGAGGAAGCGGGGCTGATGGACGGTCTGTCGCGCCTCGCGGTGATCTGGAAGATCACGCTGCCGCTGTCGCTGCCGGCGTTGGCCAGCGTGTCGCTCTATGTCTTCATGATCGCATGGAATGAATTCCTGCTGGCCTTCATGCTGCTGGACGATCCGTCGAAATTCACGCTGACCCGGGGCATCGCCTCGCTCAACTCTTCCGAGATCCCGCGCCAGCACCTGATGGCCGGGGCCGTGGTGGCGACGGTGCCGATCATGGCGCTTTTCCTGGGGCTGGAACGGTTCATGACCAAGGGGCTGACAGCCGGGAGTGTCAAGGGATGACAACACGAGACGCAGAGGCCCGCGCCATCCTGAAAGGGAATGACCGGGGTGGATACACCGTGCCGACCGCGGGGCTGTATCCTTACCAGTGGAACTGGGACAGCGTCTTTGCCGCCATCGGGTTCGCGGAACATGACATGGACCGGGCCTGGACCGAGATCGAGACGCTGATGAGCGGGCAGTGGCCCAACGGCATGGTCCCGCATATCCTGTTCCACAAGGTCGACCCCAGTTACTTCCCCGGCCCGGACATCTGGCGCGGGGTGGGGCCGATCCCGTCCTCCGGCATCTCTCAGCCGCCCATTGCCGCAACCTTTGCCCGCTGGCTGCTGGAGATGGTTGGCTCGTTCGAGGATCGCGCCCGCGCATTGGTGCCGGGACTGATCGACTGGCACCGCTGGTTCATGACATGGCGCAACGAGGGCGGCGCCATCGTCGTCACCCATCCCTGGGAGACGGGCCGCGACAACTGTCCCGACTGGGACGGGCCCTTTGCCGCCATCGAGCCCGAGGGGATCGAGGACTACTATCGCCGGGACACCACCCATGTGGTCGAGGAAGAGCGCCCGCGCCGCTGGGACTATGACCGCTATCTCTACCTGGTCAAGCTGGGGGCGGAATGCGGCTGGGACGAGGCGCATCTGCGCGAGATCACACCGTTTCGTGTGGCCGACCCGACGATGACCTTTACCCTGCTCAGATCCACCCGAGACCTGCGGGTGCTGGCGGACCGGATGGATCTGCCCACGGATGACCTCGATGACTGGATCACCGAGTTGGAAGGCGGGAGCGAGCGGCTCTGGAATGCCGAACTTGGCACCTATGACTGTCTCGACATCCGGTCGGGGCAACATACGGGCGTCGTTTCGAACGCCTCCTTCCTGGCATGGTACGCCGGGGTGGGCGGGGATCGGATGCAGGGACATTTCGATCGGATCACCAGGGCGACCCGCTACTACGTCCCCTCCACCGATCCGGCGCATCCATCCTACGAGCCGAAACGCTATTGGCGCGGGCCGGTCTGGGCGATGATGAACATGCTGATCGCCACCGGCCTGCATGAGGCGGGCCATGAAGACCGGGCCGAGGCGCTGCGTGTCAACACCCGCGACATGATCGCGGAAAACGGCTTTGCCGAGTATTTCGACCCGCGCGACGGCGCAGCGGCGGGCGGGCGCAATTTCACCTGGACGGCTGCAATCTGGCTGGCCTGGGCGTCGGACAGCGCAAGGAGGGCGTGATGGGGGCGATAACTCTGGACAAGGTCGAGAAGTGGTACGGCGACCTGCAGGTGATCAAGGGCATCGACCTGACCATCGCGGACGGCGAATTCGTCGTTTTCGTTGGGCCGTCCGGCTGCGGCAAGTCCACGCT